>VBLV01000146.1 GCA_005879045.1 Methanobacteriota archaeon
GGATTGCGGGGCTGCACTCAGATATGCCCTGTGCACTCCTGGGAGACCGAGCCTCCGGGAAAACGACATTCTTGGGGCTCCTCTACAGCGCCCAAGTCAAATACGGGACGGGGGTTCAAGATGACTTCCGTTTCCACGCGCCGATCCAATCGCTGAACATCATGTCGGCGGTCTACGAAGGAATGAAAGACGGCCGATTCCCGAGCGCCACGCTGAAGGAAGAGATCACGGAACTGGGATTCGTCTTCGGTTACCTCCGCAAGGTCGTCGGCAAGCTGCCGTACTACATCCGGCAACAGAACTGGGTCCACCCGTTCTCGACCCTTCGGTTCTCCGCCTACGACGTGTCGGGCGAAGATATCGAGGAGTTCATCGAGACCGGGATCGCCTCGCGGCCGCTCATCCAACAGCTCCTGAAGAGCGTCGTCGTCTGCGTCTTGGTCGACTGCAGCAAGATGACGACCGAAATCGACACGCCCGCATACAAGAAAATGCTGCGCTACGACAGCACGGTCGCGAAGCTGCTCGTCTCCTTCCAGACGTACAAGAAGCAGGAGTACGACCGGCTAAAGGACTCGGGCGTCCGGGCCGACTCTCCAAAGATCTACCCCGTTTTCGTCCTGTCCAAATTCGACACGCTTCGGGATGACGTCCTCGCGCGGCTCGGCTTGCACCGCGGGTTCCCGGATAACAACCGCGCCCGGAAGGAATACGCCGAGGCGTTGCTCCGCGTCTTCGTGCCGCAGACGCTCTCCCAGATCCGCGGCGGCAAAGTCGCCGGGGTCAGCATGGACAAGTCCGCGTACTTCCTCAGCTGGGTCCGAACCGAGACCCACGAAGGCATGGACCCGGTCGGGCAGTCGAAGATCGTGCGGACCGGTTTCGCTCCCGAGGGCGGCGGGGAACCCGATTTCTCGTACGATGAATACGTCAATTTCATCGAGCACTTCCGAGAGATCGCGCACAAGATCCCCGACGAGATCCTCGAGGCGGAGCGATTTCAGGCTCAGGTCATGGCTCGGTCGGCCTAGTAGGCTGGACCATGGCGCCCGCGGAATCCGACCGAGGGGCAACGGACGGAGACGTCGTCGAATTCGATCACTGGATCTACGGCGTGGTCCCCGGGGTCGGCTATACCACGAAAGCCGTGTCCCATGGGCTCGACGCGGGCCTGTACGATCCGTACCTCCGTGGGCATTACACCCCGATCCGCGCGGCGGCCGCGCAAACGGCGGAGGACGAAGTCGATCTACACATGATTCACCCTCTCCGCACCGGCCGAGAGCTCCTCCTGTCGCGGATCAGCCGAGGGATTCCCGACGAGGCGGGGCGACCGACCTTCACGAACCATACTGTCATCGCGCGGACCGATGTCCTCCGGTCCGGCCAGATCACACTCGAGGCCGTGTATCGATCGGTGAAGGAGTTCGACCGGAAGGCCGCCGACGTCGGTCCCGAGGTGCCGCTGCTGAAAGTCCCCGCCCGTCCCGAGGCGGAAGGGCAATGGCGTTTTGGAAACGGAATTCACAAGCATCTCACATTCCCCGCAATCGAAAGCCTTGCGACCCGCATCATGACGGATCCGAACAGTCGGACCCTCCTCCTGTGCAGGAACACGACGGCCGAAGCCCGGAAGGCCACGCTCAACCTGGTTTACGAGCTCCTGGCCTGGGGGTGCGGACTCCCGCTCATGACCGCCATCAGTGAAGCCCCCCGTTCGTCCGCACTCAACTTCTTCAACTTCGTCGTTGCGCCGAGAGGCGTCCGGGCCGACTCGACCTGGGCCATCCTCGAGAGCGCCCTCAGCGAGTCCGTGTTGCCTCGTGTCCTCGATCGGGACGAGGTATACCGCGTCTTGACCGCGACGGTCCGTCAGTCCGCCGACTTGCCGTTGGCCCGGTAAGTGCGCGCGTTGCCGTCGGCCACCTCGCGGACGACCGTCCATCCGTGGGCGAGCTTCCACTGACCGTCTTTGGACCGATGGTCCGCGTGGCCTTGGCCGAGATGCTCCAACTCCGCTTCGAGGTAGTCCGCGTCCGTGTCGAACTCGGGAACGAGCGTGCCGGCCGAGAGAAGCTGACCCAGAAGAGCGAGGCCACTGGGTCTGCCTTTCCAGTGGACCGCGAGAAAGGCTCGCCGCACCGAGGCGTCGGCCAGAACCAGGTCCCGGAGCCCGATGTACGATTCGCGATCTCGTGAATTTTCCCGCGGAGGCGCCTCGAGCCGTTCTTTCCGCTTGGCGAGAGACTTGAACATCTCGAGCCATTCTTTCTTCGTCAAGTCCGATCGCTCCCAGGGGGAGGCGGGGATCGCGTCGGCCGCCGCGTCTTCCGAAGCACCGGATTCACGTACCGCGCGGACTCCGCCGTGGACCAAGTCGTACGTCGCCGCGTCCTCTTGCGACTTCGGAGGGACCACGCGGATCGTGACCGGGTCCATCCCCGGATGGAACCGCGGGTCCAGGACGATGAGGGTCCCGGTACCCTCCTGCGAGAAGAGTTCGACCAGCGTGATGTTCACTTCCGCCGATCCGGTCCGCCGCGCGACCTCGCTGAGGCGCTCCAGCGGAACCGGTTGTTTGCCGACGCAACGGTTCGCCGCGAGATCGTCGAGATACGCCTGGGCGATCTGCTGCACGTGACGGGGTCGCTTGGAGCTGAGGCCAAACTGCACCATCTTCGCCATCATGGCCGAGCCTCGAAACAGGCCGGTGACTCCCGCGCGGAGAAATGCGACCGCACCGCTCGCCTCCACGCACAGGGTGATGAGTCCGGCCAGTCGAGTGGAGAGCTTCCGGCACAGCCGACCGCCAGGGACCCTCGACTCGTAGAAAATCCCGCCCCATCGAAGCGGCATGGTTTCCGGCCAAGCCGAATTGGACGGACTATGACGAACCCAGTCCAGCGTCTTGTTACGAAGGATCGCGCTCACCAGAAGCGGATCTTCCGTTTCGGCACGGACTCGAGGCAACAAGGCCTCGGCCGTTCGCAACACCTCTCGCAGGACCCGCTTGTCACCCCGGGCCTCCTCGACGAGCTTTGGCGCGTCGATCAGATTCGTCGCCTCGAGATCGAACTTCTCCTCCGGATTCAACTGAAAGAATTTTTCGAGTTCGGTAGGCTCCTGAACCGGGCTCCCGCGGGCTCGCGCGGCCGATTTCGGAGAGGCGGGCGACTTCCCGCCCTCCTCGGGCGCGGTCGATACGAGGGCGAGGAGCACTGCTGACGCTGCGAAAGGCACGCCGCCCATAGCTCTGGCCGAACCAAGCCACACCGGGTTCGATAAACCCGTCGCCGGTAATTATCGGCCGTGATAGGCGGCGGCCGTGCGTCGTTCGTACGGGACGCTTCCCCGTTTGCAGACCACGAGCAGGAAGATTCTCCGTCGTGTCGCGCTCCGACCTAGCCGAGTTTAGCCTTCTTGCGGTCACTGCACGGTGACGGCAACGGCCTGCGCGGCATTGTTCCCGTATCCGTATCGATTCCATCGGCCCACCTCGGGCTGCCGATTGCCTTTCGCGTCCGTGGCATAGGATCGCAAGATATGCCGGCCCAGGTTCGTTGCGTCCCACGCGAATTCCCACGCGCGCCACGCATGCGGCGATATCGGAGGCAAGAGCGTCGCGTCCCGCGGCGGCTCGGCGCCGTCCACGCCGATCTGGACTCTCACGACCACACCCTCGCCGGACCACGCCTTGCCGGTCACGATCAACTGGCCCTGGCGCACGGCGTCCCCGTCCCGGGGAAACACGATGACAGACCGGACGCGGATGGTGCGAACCGGGGTGGGCGAGTTGCCATCCGCGTGATCGTACACATACCGGTCGAGCTGGTAGTAACCGCGAAAAGGCTCCGCGCGAGCCTCGATCCGTTCGAGCCACTTCACGCTGGCCATGCCGTACCAGCCCGGGACGATCAGCCGGATCGGCGCTCCGTGCTCCGGAGGAATCGGCCGGCCGTTCATCTGGACGGCGAGGAGGGTGTCCGGGTCCCTCGCCTTGGCGAGCGGGAGGGACCGCGCGAACGGAATCTCGTCCGCGACGTCCGGTGGCCGTCCTCGGTCCGCGCCGATGGCGAGGATTTCGACCACGTGCGGTCTCAGGCGTGCGGACTCCAGGACGGCCCGCAAAGGAACGCCCGTCCATCGGGCTGTGCCCACCGCGCCGAGCCCCCACCGCTCCCCCGCCGGCAGCGGTTGGAGTCCGGTGCGACCATTCCCCGCGCACTCGAGCGTCGCCGTCAGGGTCCGCGTGCCCATCGCTTGGAGGTCGGCGATGTCCAGCCGCAGCGCCTGCTGAACCGCACCGACGACCTCGAGAACTTGTTTGCGCGGCACGTCTGGCCGGCGGAAGTGACTTCTCACAAAGAAGGAGGATTCCGGCGTGAGGTCCTCAGCGAGAGCCTCGAGCGGCGTTTCCGCATTGAGTGGCTCGGCCGAGAGGATTCGCACGCGTTCTTTCCCGGCTCCGGGAGGGCCTCCCGAGTCTTTTGCCTTGCGAGGGTTTCCCCGCAGGCGTCAAGCGGCGGGGCGTCGTAAAGCTCATCTGAAATCCGGGCCTTCGTCCCGCGAGACCATGACCGATAGCTCGCTCGGGTCACGGGCCGATGCCCAGCTCCCTGGACAACCGCTCCCCGCGTCGGTCACCGAACGATTCCTCGACGCCGGTGGCGTGAGGTTCCGGTACCTACAAGGCGGCGCCACGAGCGGATTTCCCGTCCTCTTGCTCCACGGGTGGCCCACCTGGGCGGAGGTTTGGCTCCGCGTTGCTTGGGTGATCGGCGCTCGCCATCCTTGGATTGCGCCCGACCTGCCGTGCCAGGGCCTCAGCTCCCCGCTCCCGGGAAAAGACCGCACCCTCACGGCGTACCGCCAGGCCATCGCGGCCTTCGTCGACGCCCTCGATCTTCCCCGATTTGCGGTCGTGGGCAATTCAATGGGGGGAACGCTGGCGTTCATGCTTGCGCTCGATCGACCGGCGCGCGTGGCGAAAATCGTCGTCCTCGACGCCGCCGGGCTCACGCCCAAACTCCCCGGACGGACAGCCCGCATGTATTTGCCGTTCCTCCTCCCCTGCTTCTTCCGAGCACCGGGCCCGAAGAGCGTTCGGAAACTCCTGACCCACGCTGTCTTCTACGACCCCCGCTTCGCGGATGATGCATGGGTGAACGCGATCGTCGCGGCGTGGATGCCGCGAGACCGGCGCAAGGCGTTCGTGGCGACCGGGTTGGCGTTGAGGCGTCGCGACGCCTCCGTGCACGAGGCCTTCCCACGAATCCGGTCGCCCACTCTCATCCTCTCCGGCCGACACGACCTCCAGTTCTCCTGGCAGTCGGCCGAGGAGGCTTCGCGACGAATCCTGGGCGCGCGGTTCGCGGCAATCGAAGATGCCGGACACTTCCCGATGGTAGAGAAACCCCGCGAGACCGCGCAGCTCATCTCCGGGTTCCTCGATTCGACCGGATAATGCGATCGGTCCAACCCGGGAGACCTGCGGAGTTTGTATATGACCGGCGGTATCCGGCGGTGTTTGGTCTAGACGGACGTTGGGCAAGGGACCGCGGATGAGCGACGATCCGGTCAAGCGATGCGAATGGGCTCTTGGTGACCCGGCTCTGCTCGTCTATCATGACGCCGAGTGGGGCACTCCCGAACATGACGACCGCAAGCTCTTCGAATTTCTGCTCCTGGAAGGGGCACAGGCGGGTCTCTCTTGGCTCACGGTCTTGAAGAAACGCGAGGCGTTCAGAAACGCGTTCGACGGATTTGATCCGGTGAGAGTCGCCCAATACGATTCGAAGAAGGTTCGAACGCTCCTGGCCGACGCGGGCATCATCCGGAACCGAGCGAAGATTGCGGCCGCCATCGAAAATGCCAAGGCCTTCCTGGTCGTGCAAAAGGAGTTCGGGAGCTTCGACACGTACATCTGGCGTTTCGTCGGCCCACAACCGAAAGCTAGCCTTCGGAGAACCTTGAAACAAATCCCCGCGCGAACAAAGGAATCGGACGAAATGAGCGCGGCGCTGAAGAGTCGAGGCTTCAAGTTCGTGGGCTCGACGATCTGCTACGCGTACATGCAGGCGGTCGGGATGGTGAACGACCATCTCACCTATTGCTTCCGGAGCGATCGCCGTCACGACAACCGAACTCGCCCCGGGCCGGGAGGCTCACGCCGGAAATGAAACCCAAGAGCGCGTTGGACTGGTTGCTCGAGGAGGACCAACCGACCGTCCGCTTTCTCACGCTGACTCAGCTGCTGGACAGACCTCTTGACGACTCGGAGGTCGTGGCCGCCCGAGACATGATGACCAGGAAAGGATGGGGCGAACAGATCCTCGCGAAGCAGGACCCGGGGGGATGGTGGGTGGGCGGAGAGAGTCTCTACCAGCCGAAGTATCAGTCCACGAACTGGATGCTCCTCATCCTGGCGGACCTCGGGTTGAGCAAGGCGGATCCGCGAATCGAAAAGGCGTGCGACCTCTGGATCGAACGATTCTCGAAGGACGATGGAGGGTTCTCGATGGATGGTTCGAAGAAAGGCCACCTCTGCGTGACCGGGAACGCGACGCGCGCCCTCGTGCAATTTGGTTACGCGGATCATCCGGCGGTCCGCGGGGCGTTCGAGTGGCTTGTCAAGAATCGGGACAAGAACGGCGGCTGGAGTTGTTTCGGGAGCGGCCGGAACTTAGACTCATGGGAGGGCATGAGCGCCTTCGCGGTGTATCCCAAGGAGAAGTGGACCGAGGGCATGAAGCGCGCCGTCGAACTCGGGGCCGAGTACTACCTGGGGAAGGAGCTGCACAAGCAAGGAGCCGAATACCCACCGTGGTCCCGGTTCCACTACCCCGTCCACTACTATTACGATCTGCTCGTCGGCCTCGATTTCATGACCGCCCTGGGGTACGGGGCGGACCCGCGATTGCGATTCGCGCTGAATCTTCTCCGGAAGAAGAGACGGCCGGATGGCCGGTGGAACCTCGACGCGCTCCATCCGGACGCCGAGGGCGGCGTGGCCGATTGGTACGCGAAGCACCCGAAGCGCGCGCCCACGCCGTTTGGCCTCGAGAAACCTGGCGAGCCGAGCAAGCTCGTCACCCTGAAGGCCATGCAAGTTCTGAAGCGAGTCGAAGGATCGATCTGAACGGATGGACGGCCGACGCAGCTTTTGCGCATGACTTGATTAGTCACGGAGTCGTTCGGCGGACCGGTGGCGCGATGGACAAGAAAGTGAAGAAGAAAGTCCTGCAACAAATTCCATACGGCGCGTACATCGTCGGCACGCAGACCGAGGATGGAAAGGACTGGCTGATGTTCGGCACGTGGCTGATGCAGACGTCTTTCAAGCCCACGCTCGTCGCGTTCGCGTTCCGCAAAGATAGCCGGACCCTGGCGAACGTCCGACGATTGAAGTCGTTCGCGGTCTCGTTCCTCAGAGAGGGCTCGCAGGACGTCGCCGAATTAGTCCTCGATGGAGCGTTCGAGAAGGTGAAGACGGAGCGGACTGCGTCCGGCCTTCCGGTGCTCACGGATGGCGCGGGCTGGATCGAATGTCACGTCGTCGAGCAGATTCCGCAAGGGGACCATCCGGTCGTCCTCGCCGAGGTCGCCGACGTCGGTCCTGGAAAGGGCAAGCCGATCTTTCTGGACTCGCTCGGCTGGCATTATGGGGGCTGAACACCGGCGACTAGGCGGCCGTCTCGCCCCGGAGTAGCCATCGACTCATCAAGAGATACGCGACGAAGGACACGAGCATCAGGACGACGGAGTATGCGGACGCGAGTTCGAGGGAGCCGGCCTCGGCCTGCGTGAAGATGGCAATCGGGGCGGTCTTCAGGACGGCCGAGACGACGATGATCGTGGCCCCGAACTCCGCAATGCTGCGTGAGAGGACCAGGACCGATCCGGCGACCAGCCCGGGTTTCAGCTGAGGCAAGGTAATCGTCAGGAAGACATGAAGGCGGTTCGCTCCCAGACTGCGGGCCGCGCTCTCCAGATGGGTGTCCAGCTTGACCAGCACCGCCGCCATCGAGCGGACCATATACGGGAACGTCTCGATCATGTGCGCGAATACGAGGATCCACAACGTCCAGGTGAGCGACAGCGGGTTCCCGAACAGGAACTGGGTGATCGCCGCGGACGGACCGAACGGCCCGTAGAACGACAGGAGGGCGAGCCCGACCACGACGCTCGGCACCGCGATCGTGATGTTGCTCAGGGTGTCGAGCGTCTTCGCGCCAAGGACCTTCTCACGGACCGTCGAGTAGGCGATGAGCGTCCCGAACAGCAACTGGAAGACGACCACGATGACCGCAATCTCGAAGCTGCGGATGAGCGGACCATACAGGCCCGGTTGGGAGAAGAGTTGGCCGTACCACGTCAGCGTGAAGGTCCCTTTGCCGCTCAGGACCGACGACGTGAAGCTGAAGGCGAAGACAGTCGCGAGGGGACCGAGTACGAACAGGCCGAACAAAAACCAGACAGTGACGGTCCAAATCGTTCGCTCGAGCGTGGTGCGTCGGAACGGCCATCTCATCCGGATCCCCTCTCCCCGAGAATCCCGGTCATCCCCCGACGACATACTTCGGCAGCGTGGATTCCAAGGTCCGCCACTGGGACCAGCCGTAGTTGAGGACCACCGACCCGGGCACCGGGAGCGGAATGCCTCCCGCCGGGTCGGAAAATCCCGGCAGGACCGCACGGAAGTAGAATCGACTGATGTTCGATTGAATCTCGTCCCGGTACAGGAAATCGACGAAGGGCATCGCCATCGGATTTGGATGGCCTTTGACGATGCCCGCCGAGAACATGACGGGGACCAGGAAGCGTTGTCCCCCGAGGAGGGGGAGATCGAACGCGACCCGCGCGCCTTGTTTCAAGTAGAACAACGTGACGCCTTCGTAGCCCAACGTGATGTCGAACGCCCCGTCGACGATGCCGAGAATGTTCGCGCGGGCATTGGCCGGCTGGACGACCGTGTGGGCCAAGGCTCGAGCCCCGGCGGCGGCCGAGACATTCTCGAAGAACAGGACGGCGTAGATGCCATTGTTGCTCAGGAGAGGGTGCGGAAATCCGAACGTCGTGTCGAAGGTCGCGAGATCCGGGGTGGGACTGAGCTGGGGGTCGTACACTTCCACGAGGGGGCTCCACGCGAAGGCGTACCATAGGTGCCCTCCGGCCACACTCCGACTCGCGAAATTCGGCGGGACCGATGCGTTCCGCGCGATCTGGAACGGCAGGAAGTAGCCGGCGTCAAATCCCTTTTCCAAGTAGAGCGGGGACGCGTGGAGGAACAGATCGGCCTCGGGATGGCCGCCGGACATCCGAAGCCGATTGTACTCCTCGCCCGCGCTCACGTAGACGAGGGTGACGTCCGTGCCGGTCGCCGCATGAAACCGGGGGACGACGAGTGACTCGAGCAGATCCCGGAGGGCGGGCGTTGTGTAGACGACGAGGGTCCCTTGCTGGACTTTGTAGAGGTCCGTGAGAGAGAGGGCGAGCCCCGCGGCCAGGACGAGGGCGGCGATCGAGAACGCCTTATTTCGCATCGCGTTGCCACACCTCGATTCGCTCGGCCTCGGCTCCCTTCTTCACCATGACGTGGACTTTCTCTCCCCCGCGGACGTCTGGGATGTGCACCGGAATCTGGGCACCGCCATCGAGCGTGATGTACGGTGACCCGTCCGGACCCATCTGCACGATGGCGTCTGCGAACAGCACCATCTTCATGAAATCCTGGATGAACGGGTCGGAGTGTTTCATCATCGTCTCAGGAGAACCCGAGGCGACGACCCGGCCGTCGTTCAACACGATCATCCGCCGCGCGAACATGAACGCCTCTTCCTGATCGTGGGTGATGAACAGGGTCGTCACTTTCTGCCGTCGGATGATCGATCGGACTTCTTGCACGACTTGGGTGCGCATCGTCGCGTCGAGCGAGCCGAACGCCTCGTCTAGGAGGAGGATCCTGGGACCCACGCAGAGCGCGCGGGCGAGGGCGACGCGCTGCCGCTCGCCACCTGATAGCTCCCGCGGAAATCGATTCTCTTTCCCCTGCAGGTGAACGAGGTCGAGCATCTCCGAAATCCGCTCCTGCGCGATGTCAGCCGGGACCCTCCTCGCGCGCAATCCGTACCCGATGTTGTCCGCTACGGAGAGGTGCGGAAAGAGGGCGAAGCTCTGGTAGACGACCCCGATCCCGCGACGTTCCGTCGGCAGCTGGCCGACTTCCTGGCCATCGATGAAGATCTCCCCTGCCTCGGGCGTCAGTTCCCCCAGGATGCACCGGAAGAGCGTGGTCTTTCCGCCGCCCGAGGGACCCAAGATCGCGGCCAACTCGCCGTCCTGAAGTCCGAAGGTCACATCCTTCAGAACCGGGTGGCCGTCGATGGACTTGCTGAGCCCTCGGACCTCGAGGGTGGGCATTCCAACGGGCCCCAAGGGGGTGGGGGTAGAAATACGTGCGGAATTCGGCCCGGGAATGGCGTGCGTGGAGCGCCTGTTTCCAGGAAACGACGAGCCGCGCCAGCAGGTCATGGTTTTTGAACCCGCGAGCGGTTGCCCTCCCGCCACGCATGACGTATTCGCAGGCCCAAGCCGCGCGAGTCCGCAAAGCACTCGCGGGCCGCAAAGAAATCACCGAGAAAGAAATGTTCGGCGGGATCGCATTCCTCCTCGGCGGCAACATGTGCGTCGGCATTCACGCTGACGATCTCATTGTGCGAATCGAGCCCTCGACGACCGAAACGATGTTGAAGGAACCGGGCGCGAAACCGTTCGACCTGGCCGGGGCCCGTGCCATGTCCGGCTGGCTGCTCGTGGCCCCGGCGGGATACCGCACGGAGGCCACGCTCCAAACGTGGGTTGCGCGCGGGGTCGGATTCGCCTCGTCGTTACCGAAGAAGCAACCGGGCCGGAAGCGGTAGTCCGGGCTCAAGTGAATCCCATGCGATTCGGATGGGCAGGCCGTTCGTCAAGACCTCCGTATCGCGCGCGCCCGGGGTCTGAGCCGGCGAATCACCGGCGATCGCCGGCCCAAGTATGATGCTTTCGGCCGCCATACCGGGAAACATGTGTGCTCGCATGACGACACAGATGAGCTTCGCGACTCGGTCCGAAGGGCCTCTCCAAGAAGTCACGGAACGACGTCCGGGCCTTGCGATCGATGCGTATCCTCTGGGCCGTCTCCTGCTCCTCCGCTGCTTTGGAGATGTGGAGGGCATTGATGCGGCGGCCGAGATCAACGGTCCCGGCGGCAAGGTGCTGCATGCGACGAGGACCGGGGACGAGGTCACGCTGTTGCTCGACGGCTCGGGCCGCGAGGAGGAAATCATCGCATCGCTCGCAGATCAGAGCGCGCACCTCATCCCGCCGATTCGTTGGCAGCGTGGCGAAGCTCGGGTCACGCTGGTCCTCGAGGACGGGGCCGACCCGCGAGCCCTGCTCGATCAGTTCCCCGGCGCCCGCCTCGTTTCGAAGGGCCGGCCGACACCGACGCATGGAGATCGGGTCGCCTATTCGTCCCCTCTCTTCTTGCCCAAGCTCACCGAGAAGCAGGCGCGGGCTCTCCTGGCGGCGTACGAAGCGGGGTACTACGAGTTCCCGCGGAAGGCGACGACGGAACAGGTCAGCCTCTCTCTCGGGATCGCTCGGAGCACTTTCGAACAGCACCTGAACCGGGCCGAGCATCACGTCGTCCGGGCGATGCTCCCGATGGTCCGCGTGCGTACCGGCCGAGAAGACGGGGAGGCGCTGGAAGTCTACTCCAAGTTCAGTCGTGAACTTGGGCTGTACGTCGAGCTCGAGGTGTTGGGGGATCGCGTCGCCGCGGTGAGGCTGGCTCGCAAGGCTCCTCGAGAGACCGCGGGATCGGACCACCCCTACCTGGCCCGGATCCTCGAGCATATCCACACCGGGAACGGGGACTTGCGGGACATTCCGGTCGACCTCGAAGTCGCGCCGTTCGAAAGGGAGGTCCTCGACTTCTTGCGGACGATTCCTCCAGGCGAGACGATCACGTACGGCGAGATCGCACGCCGCCTCGGTCGGCCAGGAGCGAGCCGCGCGGTCGGGACCGCCTGCGCGCGGAACCCGGCCGTGATTGTGATTCCTTGCCATCGAGTGGTCCCGAAGTCCGGCGGACTCGGGAACTACTCCTCCGAGGGCGGCCCCGAGACGAAACGGAAGCTCCTCGAACGGGAGGGGGCGAGTTTGGCCCTCGCGATGAAGACGCATCCCATAAGACGGGATCGGAACGTCGAGCCGAGAGAAGCGGCCCCGCCTCGCCCAGAAACCCTTCGCACATCGGAGTCGGGTCGTCAACCCTCATAACGGGACACGGAGGTACCGGCGGACCATGCACAAAGAAGCGATCCAGACCGATCTCCCCGCGATCGGACTGCCGTTCTCCTGGGGCGTGAAGCTCGGGGACCTCGTGTTCGTCGCGGGGCAAGGGCCTCTCGGCGCGGATGGCAAAGTCATCGAGGGTGACATCCGGTTCCAGACCCGGAAGACATTGGAGAACTTCCGGAAGGTCGTCGAAGCCGCGGGCTCGGGCCTCGACCACGTCCTTTCGACGACCGTGTATCTGAAGGACCTCGAGGACTTCCGCGGGATGAACGAAATCTACTCGGAATTCTTCTCCGAGGAACCTCGACCCGCTCGGGCGACGGTCCGGGCCGACCTCCTCCTCGGCATGCAGGTCGAAATCCAGGGCATCGCCTACATCCCAGAAGGCGAAAGGCTTCAATCCCGGCGGCGCATCCGGGCGTCGATGGCCAAGAAGAAGAAATCGAAGAAGGCCGCGAAGAAGAAAGCCTACTACGCTGGCCGCAAGGAAAAGAAGGCGAAGAGGTAGCCGGCGGCTAGAGGCGCGGGACCGTCCGAGGATCGTCGTAGCGGAACTTCGGCACATCACCGCGAGGGAGCGGGATGACAATCCGAGAGACCATCCCGTGAAGGGAATACGGGAGTCGGATGAGCCGCATCTCGCCCGAGGTGACCCATTCGTCCATCGCATATCGCTGCGCGAACCGCGTGGCCATCCGGGTCCGCTCTCTCCGCGTCAAACGAAAAGCGTCGTCGTCAAAGACATGGACATGGAAGCCGCGTCCGGAGTAGACGACCCTTAACCGAGTCCATTGTTCGGAGAGCTCGTCGTACAACGCGACCGCTTGACGACGGACCTCTTCGAATTCCCAATCGCAGAACGAGAGGCCCTGATGTCTGCGCATCTTCGCCTCGATGTCTCCGTGGATCGGGCAGTCCAGGTTCTCCGGATCCAGATCGAATGCGAGCTCTTGCCCCCGGAACAGGGGACTCCGCCAGGCGCGCGCATAGTCGAGCCGAGCCTGACGGGCCGCATCCAGGGACGTGTACACATTCCGATCATAGTAAACGCCTTCCGGCAGGTACTTCACGAGATAGGGGCGAAGGTCCTCCACTTCGCCTGCGTCGTCGACGATCAAGGGAACATTCTTCAAGTGTCGGAAGCGCCGGGGATAAATTCCGGAATGCCGTCCTAGGATGAGGGCGTACACCCGCTCTCCTTTAGGACGGCCCATCCACTTCGCCGCGGAGCGAAAGTCCATCGATTCCTGGTAGAACCTTCGACGATCCGCCAGGGATGCGGGGCCGAGATCGTCCGGGAGTTCATACTTCGGGCGGACCACCGCGGGGAATCGCCGCTTGCGGGTAAAGCCTCCCCCGATGGGCAGAATGCCGAATCGTCACGGCAGGTCTTCGGGATTCCACGCCACGTGCGAGCTCTCGTCGAGCGAGTCGAGGCGCTCCATGTCCGCTCGCTTCAATTCGAACTC
>VBLV01000042.1 GCA_005879045.1 Methanobacteriota archaeon
GAATCGGTGGGACCGGAGGCCTTCGTGCACGGTTAAGTAGGCGAGGGCCGATGACGAGACCCGGGCCATAGGAGGTTCGATCGATGCCGACGAAATGGAATTTTGAGGCGGAATACATCCAGAGTTGCAACTGTGCGTGGGGATGCCCGTGCAATTTCGACGCGCTTCCGACGACGGGAAACTGCGAAGCGCTCGTCTCGTGGCACATCCGAAAAGGGACGTTTGGCTCAACAAAACTCGACGGCGTGACGTTCGCGTGGGGCCTCTGGTGGCCGAAGGCGATCCACATGGGGGGCGGGACCGGCCGGGTCTACGTCGACCCGAAGGCGAAGCCGGACCAGCGCGAGGCGATCGAGAAAATCACGGGCGGCAAGGAGGGCGGAGGCGTCTTCGCGATCTTCCCGAGTACGTTCACAAAATCGTTCCCCGCGAAAACCGCGAAGATCAATTTCAAGTTCAAGGGAGTCGACAGCTCCTTCGCCGTCGATGGGGTTGGCGCGGTCGAGAGCGAGCACATTCGGAATCCCGTGACCGGCGCACCGTTCGAAGGCTACATCCTCTTGCCCGGCGGCATCAACATGAAGAAGTCGACCGTGACGAACATCCGTCGGTGGTGGCTCCGCGACGACGCCCCGGGTTGGGATATGGCCCACGAGAACGTCGCAGGATTTGTGACGGTCCAGAAGTACAACGAAAAAGGTCCTGTCAAGAGGGCCGGCTAATCCGGACCAAGTCGGCGGAGACCGGACTCATCACTTTTGGTCGCGGCGCTTCATCACGTCGTGGGCGCCATCGACGATCTTCTCCGCGGTCAGACCGTACTTCCGGAGGAGCTCTTCCGCCTCTCCGCTCTCGCCGAACACGTCCTGAACACCGACCATCGCAATCGGCACCGGATGGTTGCCTGAGATCACGGAGGCGATCGCTGCGCCGATCCCGTGGACGACTGTGTGCTCCTCCGCCGTCACAATCCCGCCCGTCTCGCGCGCCGCGCGATCGATTGTCGCGGTGTCGAGCGGCTTGACGGTCGAGAGGTTGATCACGCGGGCCTTGATTCCGGCGCGCTTGAGCGAGTCCGCAGCCTCGAGACACCGGGCCACCATGAGGCCGCAACCGATCAGCGTGACGTCGGATCCGTCCCGGACGACGCGCGCGCGGCCGATCGCGAAGTCGTCGTCCGGCGAGGTGATCGTCGGCACATTCGTGCGGGAGAAACGGCAGTAGACGGGCCCCTTCATCGCCGCGGCGGCGTCCACGCACTTCCCCGTCTCGGGACCGTCCGCGGGTACGAGGACCGTCATCCGCGGGATGCCACGCATGAGGGCGATGTCCTCGTTCATCTGGTGTGTCGCGCCGTCCGGCCCGACGGTCAGTCCGGCGTGGGAGCAGAAGATCTTCACGTTCAAATTCGTGTACGCGACATTCTGCCGGATGACGTTGTAGGTGTGCGCGCTTCCAAATACGCTATACGTCGCCGCGAACGGGATCTTCCCCGCCGCCGCCAGGCCCGCGGCGACACTGATCATGTTCGGCTCGGCGATTCCGAGCTGGAAGAAGCGGTCCGGGAACGACTTACCGAAATCGATCGTCTTGATCGATTCTGTCGTGTCCGCGCCGACCACGACCACGTTGGGGTTCCGTCGACCGAGCTCGATGAGCGCTTTGCCGAAGTACGACCGCTGGCTCTCCATCTTCCAGGGCCCTGCGGTCAAATCGCGGCCTCCTGAGCGTCGAGCTCCGCGAGGGCGAGCTTCAGTTCCTCGTCGCTCGTCGCGGCCCCGTGATACTTGATCTTGTTCTCCATGAAGGAGACGCCTTTGCCCTTCACCGTGCGGGAGAGGACCGCGGTGGGCCGCCCTTTCGTCCGGTGAGATTCCTCGATCGCGGCGAGAATCTGGCGGAAGTCGTGTCCATCGATCGTGAGCACGTGCCAGTTGAACGCCTCCCACTTCTCCGCGAGCGGCTCGAGGGGCATGATGTCCTCCGTGCGGCCCTCTTGCTGGATTCCGTTCCGGTCGATGAACGCCGTCAGGTTGTCGAGGCCGTACTTCGACGAGGACATCGCGGCCTCCCACGTCTGCCCGACATCCTGCTCGCCGTCGCCGAGGACGCAGTACACCCGCCACGGCTTGTGATCCATGCGGGCCGCGAGCGCAAGGCCGACGGAAAACGACAGACCTTGGCCTTCGGCGCCCGCCGCGTTTTCGACGCCGGGCGTGGTCCCCAGCTCCGGATGACCTTGGAGGCGGCTGTTCAGCTTGCGGAACGTCAGCAGCTCGTCGACGGGGAAGAAACCGCGCTCCGCCAGGGCCGCGTACCAGACCGGGCAGGCGTGACCCTTGCTCAGGACGAACCGGTCCCGGTCGGGCCAGGTCGGATTCTTCGGATCGACGCGGAGTGTGTGGAAGTACAACGCGGTGACAATATCCGCGGCGGACATCGAGCCCCCGGGATGGCCGCTCTGCGCGTTGTGCGTCATGCGGATGATGTGCTTCCGCAGGGTCACGGCCTTCTTCTTGAGGCTCGCGATGAGCTCCTCGGAAACGTCGACCACGGCGTGCCCTGCCCCGCTCCCCGCCCGGAGACGGTCGGGACATGACGGGGGATTATTAAGGGCTTTGTCGCCGGTTCAACGCGATTTTCTCGCACGTCGGACTTCAGACCAAACCATGGCGACTCCCGCTGAAAGGAAGATGATCACGACTACGGTGACCGCAGCACCCAATCCGGTCACGCCGAGCGCGATGAGGAGGTAGGCCGCGGCGAGTGGCAGGATCCACCCCAGATTGATCAGCAGAGACTCGAGGGTCCATCGATTCATTCCGCCAGCCGGACGGACTTCGGGTGGCGTGGCCGACGCCATCGACCGCGTAACGCGCCCATTGAAATCAAGCATTGTGGTCGCGGCTTCGGCGACGTTGGGCCCGCTTATCGAGACCGCCGTGACTGCAATATGGCTACGCATCGAAATGCGCGAACAGAGCCGGGCCCGACTGACTTCTCGGTGATACGCCTCGCGTCATTATCAGTCCTAAACATGTTCGACTACCCACGCAGTGTTCTACGTCCGTCTAATAATTCCCAAATACTCCAGGCGTGGTTCGCCGGCCTCGCAACGGAGGATCGGAGATGCGAATCAGACCTCTTGGCATGGTTGCGGTGACGGTCACGTTGGTCGGACTCGCAGTTGCGGCGGTCGCCTTCGGTCCCGCGAACCCCGCAAATCTCGGTTCACCGACCGGCGGTAATACCCCGCAGGCCTCGTCGATCGGAACGCCGACCTGGCACGTGGGCGATACCTGGACGTACCACGTGAACTCGACACCGCCCGACATGTTTGTGGCGGGTCCGACGTGGGGAAGCCCGTCCCTTGAAGGAACCTTGACCCGCACGGTCGCGTCCGCGGATGCCTCCCAATACAATGTAACGGTTCACGCCTCGTTCCATGTCCCGAGCCTGTTCGACGCCGCCCGGGATGGCGGATACACGAACT
>VBLV01000163.1 GCA_005879045.1 Methanobacteriota archaeon
GGACCAGGATCGGAATGCGTCGCGGGCGGCCTCGACTTTCGCGCGGACCTGCGGGGCCGTCGCGATCGGGTACGACGCAAGGGCCTTCCCCGTCGCCGGGTTAATCACATCGAACGTGCGACGTTTCGCGGCACGGGACTTCCGTCGAGACGGCATGCGCTTCTCCATTCCCGCCTACGGGCTCCGCGCCAAATAATCCTTTGCGGACACCGAAGCGGACCCCGGATCATGGCGTCCCGACGAATCGCTGAAGGAAGATTAATATCGAGGCCCGCGATGAAAGCGCCCCGTGCGTGGGTGGCCCAGCTTGGTCAAAGGCGCAG
>VBLV01000164.1 GCA_005879045.1 Methanobacteriota archaeon
TCGCCGTTCCGTGGGTTGACATTCCTTTGCGAAGAAGAGATGCAGCGTCCCCTCCAGATACGCGGTCAGATTGTTTCCGGCGTACATCTCGAGGAACTTCGGTCCCTGGTATCCCGTCTCTTCCAACAATTCGCGCCGCGCACACGCCTCGGGAGACTCGCCGTTTCGGGCGGTCCCACCGGGCAGCGAGTGGACGATCCGCCCGAGCCCATGCCGGTACTCGCGGGTGAGGACGATCTGTTTTTGCGGGGTCACCGCGAGGACGGCGGCGGAGGTCCCGAAGTGCATCCGGATCCAGCGCTTCCGCGCGCCGCTCGGCAATTCGACCTCCTCCTCCGAGATCGGAGGCCATCCCTCCCGCAACGGCTGGGACGACAGGATGCGGGGCTCAGATGTCATGAGGACCCGGGCCGCACCGCGACCCGGCTACTTATCGCCGTCGATGCGCCGTCGGTCTGGATTGCGGTCCTCAGAGCACAACTCTTATTACGAGCCACCCGGGTTTCCGCGGCAGATGCCCCTCCGATTCTGGAAGAAAGACAAGCCCGAGAAGGGGAAGCCGGAAGAGAAAAAGGAGGAGCCGCAGGAAAAGCCGAAAGCGCCACCGGCCGCGAAGCCCGCGCCGACTGAGAAGGCTGCGAAGGCCGAACCCGCGGCGAAGAAACCGGAGGAGAAGCCCGGGGCTCCGGCGGCGCCGCCGAAACCGGGCGAGGTGGAGGTCTTCGTGAACGAAGCCCACGCCGGCCTGGTCGACCTCGGTCTGACGGTTGCGCCGACGAAGGCCGTGTTTGCGAAACGCGTTGCCGCGTATCCGGGCGGCGATGCGGCGTTCGTCGCGGAGTACCGGTCCGCGCCGTACAAGGCCGTGACCCGCGTCCTCGTCGACTGGCTCGGCTTTCGCGTCCCGGAGACGTTCGAGCTCGATGCGATCCTCAAAGAGGCCAACCCGCGGCTCAGTTCGTTCAAGCTCGCGCTCGCGGCGAAGGACCTCACGTGGCTGGACCAGGAGCTGAACCTCCGGAAGGTCAAGCTGATCCTCGGGGACCAAGAGAAAGTCGTCCGCTTCAAGGACGCCCGGGACCTCCTGAAGGGAGTCAACGAAATCCTCGCAAGCCGGAAGCTCGCGTTCGTCGAGCTCGAAACGTGGGCCGACGACTTCGCGTTCCTGCTCGTCCGCGACCCGCGGTGGGACAAGCTGAAGAATCCGGAGCTGGTCGTCGTCAAAGCGGATCAGACGGCCACGGGTGGTGAGTGCGGCGAATGCGGGGCGCCGGTCGGAAAGTATTGGAGCGACTGCCTGAAGTGCGGGGCCGTGTTCGGCTAATCCTTCTTCTCGCCTTTCTCGCCCTTCTTCGCGCCTTCGTCCTTCGTCTCCGGCGTCTCGATCTTCATCGAGTCCGGGCCGCCGGGTTTCGTGCGCAGGATCGGCATCGGGTCGTACAGCTTCTCCGGCCACTCGCGGCGTTCGACGCGCATGCCGCAGTGGGGACAGTTCTTCGCGTCGAGATGCTCCTCGTTCCGCGTGAAGAGGACTTTGCCGTCGCAGTACGGGCAATGGAGGGTCCGCGGCTTGCGCATGATCCGTTTCGCGAAGATGCTGATCCGGCCGTCGCGGAGCTCAGGGGCCATCCGTCGAGACCAAAGCGAGGGCCGTTATGAAACTTCCGACCCGAGACCGCGGCGCAGGGCGGGCGCATAAGGTCAAATGGAGCGGATTCCATGGTGCGGAGGTCGATGCAAGAACTGCGGTTGCGGCCCTACCACGATCTCGAAGGCGCGATCTTCCGCCCCGAGGCTGGCTGGTTGATCCCGGCGACCTACGGCCCGGTCGACGCGGAGGTCCGCGCGGTCCGGACGCGCGCCGGGATGATCGACTGGAGCGACCGCGCGAAGATCCGGCTCACGGGTTCGGAGCGCGTGACGTTCCTCGACGGCATCGTGACGGCGGACATGAAGATCCTCACGCCCGGAATGTCCGCGTACGCCCTCTTGCTCAACGAGAAGAGCCGCGTGCTCGGGGACCTTCGGGTCTACGCCTTCGCGGACTCGCTCGTCTTGGACATCGAGGCGTCGCAGAAGGACACGATCATGGCGATCCTCGAGAAGGCGCGTGTCAGCGATGATGTCGAGTTCCACGACCTCGGCGCCTGCGGACACATCGAAGTGCACGGGCCCGCGTCGGCGGACCTCATCACCGGCGTACTGCCGGTGGACGCGAGGGCCCTTCCTCAGGATGCGTTCCTGACCTTTGCCGTCGACAAGCATCACGAGGGCTACGTCGGCCGGGTGCGCGGGCTCGGGGAAATCGGCTACGCGATCTGGTCTCCGGGATCGAGTCTGGGGGAAATCTGGGACGCCCTCTCGCGACGGGACGTGACTCCAATCGGCCGCGATTCGTTCGAGGTCCTTCGGATCGAAGCCGGCACCCCGCGGTTCGGCATGGAGATGGGGGAGGACACGCTCGCCCTCGAGGTCGCGCCGGACTTCGCACTGAGTTTCACGAAAGGGTGTTACGTCGGGCAGGAGGTCGTGGCCCGCGGAACGTACGTGGGCCAGGTGCGCCGCAAGCTGTTCGGCCTCCGAGTCGACGCCGACGTCCCGCCGGTCCACGGAGACAAGGTCTCGAAAGGGACCCGAGAGGTCGGCAAGGTGACGAGCGGTACCTGGTCCCCGACGACCGGCTGGGTGATCGCGATCGCTCTGCTCCG
>VBLV01000165.1:0-1492 GCA_005879045.1 Methanobacteriota archaeon
AGGTGTCCGTGGTCGTCACGGTCCGGATGCCGGGCGCGAACCGATCCAGGACACCGCCGAAATCTTGCCAGAAGTGCTCGACCCAATTCGCGTGGCATCCGACGGGATCCGGGACGTCGATGAGCCGCCGCCCCGCGTACTTCCGACCATCTTCCTTCGTGAACTGGGCGACCTGCGTCTCCTTTGCCTTCCACTCGTCCTGCGTGTACAGGACCAAGCTCTGAAGCGCGTTCCGCCGATGATCCCGAAAACTGTGGGTCAGAAGTTGGGACAGCGTGATTTCGCCGCGGAGACGACCGACGTGCTGAAGGCCACTCACGCTGAGGCCCGCGTTGATGACAAGGTCCCTCTTCTCGCCGACGTACGCCTTCGCCTCGACGAGGAGGTCGTCATACCAGTGCGTCAGCGCGTCCCACCGCGCGACGCACAACTCCGGAAGAGCCTAAAGGTTTGCGGGCTCGCGGCTCACTAGCCACATGAGGCCGAGGAGGGTCCCAATGGCGGGGAGAACCAGGAGCCATTCGACGGCCGCGGACTGCAGGACAAAGAGGAAAAGGAACTCGAGGAACAGCCCCAAGAGGATCAAAGGGAGGACGACTTCTGCGAACGCCCACCGTCGCCGAGGGCTCCACTTTCGGCGCCACACTCCACTCGCCGCCGCCACGCTTCAACGATTGTCACTCCCGGGGCTTAAGAGTTGCGATTCGTTCCGAGGCCTCTATGGGCGGATGGCGACTTCCGAGCGCACTTCAGATCGACCGTGCGCGAATCAGGGCGCGCAGCGGCACGCCCGCGAGTTCGTCGTGGGCCGTCTTGTTCACGAGGACGACCGCCAAGACGGCGGTGCCGCCGGACTCGTGGACGTCCGCGATCGCGGCCTTGATCGTGTCGCCCGTCGAGACGACGTCGTCGACGATTAGAACTTTCTTGCCCTGGGGAGAGGCGTAGTTCGAGGAAAACGCGCCGCCTTTGCCGTGCCGTTCCTCGCTGGGCCGGTAGACGATGAGCTCTTTCCCCAGCTCCTCGCTGATCAAAGCCGCCAGAGGAATCCCGTTGATCGCGACGCCGACGATCGAGTCCGCATCCATTTGCCGTTTCTCGAGTTCCTCGAGGGCGATGTCCGACATCGCCGCGGCCATGAACCCGATGCGGTTCCCGTACACCCCAACGGACCGCCAACCGATCTTCACGTCTTTCGGCGCCTCGCCTCCCTTGATCCCGCGAGTCAAAAGCCAAGTGACGGTCTCGGGGGACAGGTGCAACTCGTCCGCGATCTCCTTCTCGGAGAGGCCTTTCTCCTTGTACTCCATGGCCCTCTTCGCGATCGAGTTCACGTCTTTCATCCGTTCTCCAACTCCGCCGCGCACGATGCGAGACGCCGGATATCAAGATATCGGGCTGTGCATGGTGCGTTCCGGAACCGGCGGGGTCCGTCTACAACCCGACCTTCTTCAGCCGGCCTAGCTCCCGGACCTTGTGGTCGAAAATTTCC
>VBLV01000165.1:1505-8965 GCA_005879045.1 Methanobacteriota archaeon
ATCGTATCGTGGAAGAGCTTGTCCGAATACGCTTTCCCGAGTCGCTTCTTCACATCGTTGCGCAGCTCGATGATGAGATACTTGCCGATCAGATACGACAGCTGGTACGCCGGGTTGTACGTGTACCGCTTCACCTCTGCGACCGCGCCGGGGCGCTCCATGCCCGCTTCCCGCACGAGGAGGTCGACCGCCTCGTCGAACGTCATCTTGCCCGAGTGCAAGTCGACGTCGATCAGGATCCGGCAAGCCCGCCAGATCTGGTCGAGGAGCTGCACGAGTTTCGTCTTTGGGTCGGAGCTGAATCCGGCCTCCTTCATCATGTCCTCGCAGTAATGGGCCCAGCCCTCGATCGTCTCCGTCGCGTCCGCGAGGATGCGCGCGTACGACGGGTTCAGGCTCGCGCAGGTGAGCTGCAAATGATGCCCGGGGTATCCTTCGTGGACCGCGGTGTTCCGGACGCCCGGGAACGAATGCTCCCGGAGCATCTCAGGTTTGTCCTCGACCGGCGTCACCATGTAGAATCCTTGTTTGTGCGCCTCGAACCGCGCCGGCGCGTTGTACGCCGCGAACGGGATCACGTGCCGCAAGTACGAGGGCGTCTCGATGACCGTGAGCTCCTCGTTCGGCGGAATCGTCGCGAGGTCGTGCTGGCGGATGAACGCCTTCGAGTCCGACATCGCCTTCGCCGTATACGCGAGCGCCTCCTCGAAGCGCGCGGGATGGTCGGACTTCACGATCTCTTTCGCGTCCTCGACCGAGGCGCCCGGTTGGATCTCTTTCGCGACGCGCACGAGCGCTCTCTTGCTTTCGCGAAGATACTTCTTGCCGACGGCGTAGATCTCCTCCACGGTCAGTCCGAGCTCGCGGAGCCGGACGAGTTTTCGGAACTTCGCGGCTCCGATGCCGACTTTGTCCTTCGCCTTCGGGAGCACGTCGGACCCGATCCACCTCGCGTAGTCCTGGAGCGCGGTCCCCGTTTTGGCGACCGCCTCCTCGAGCCGCGCGCGGTCTGGACCGGCCAGGGCCTCTTTGCCCGTCGCCTCGATTACGTGCAGGAAGTCGGGGACGCGTTGCGCCGCCTCGAGGGAAATCTCGCACCAGATCTTGATCGGGGCTCGAATCCGCCCCTTCGTCTCCTCCAAGAAGCCGGGCGACCGTTCGAGTCGTCCGGTGATGCTGTCGAGTCGCCGCGGCAGCGGAGCGAAGGAACGCATGAAGAGCGGGAACAGCGCGTCTCCGACCGTCTGCGCACCCCGAGGCATCGATTGCCACGTGCCGATTTCCTCGGACTCGAAGATCCAGATCCGGAAGACGTTCCGGAGGTTCCCCAAGTCCACGCGCTTCCCCGCAGACAGGCCGGTCCGATCGATTGCCTCGACCCGATGCAAGAATTCCTTGACGCGGGCGCGCTCTTCGAGTTCCGCGTCATACGTCCCAATCGGCAGGCGGTGATCGTGGTCGTGAATCCCGACATACGTCGCGAAGATCGGATTCCATTCGATGTACCAATCGACGACCTCCTTCGCGAGGGCATCGACCTCGGCGTCAGGCATGCCGCGGGCATCGCCCATCCCGCTTTAGCCTTGTGGCGTGGGTCTCACGCCGGAACCCGACGGCCGCTCTTGTCCCGCCGGAAGTTGCCGAACTCCTCGAATTGCGCGAGCTGTTCCGCGGTGAAGATCGGACCATCGAGGCACACGAGTTGGTCGTCCAGCGAGCAGGCGTCGCAAATGCCGATCCCGCACTTCATGTACCGTTCGACGCTCGCTTGAACCGGGATATCGCGTTTCTTCGCGAAGTCCACGACGGCCTTCATCATCCGCTCGGGCCCGCACGTCAGGATCTGGTCAAACTTCTCCCGATCGACGAGCTTCTCGGCAAGGGCCGGTGCGAATCCGGCGAAGCCGCGGGACCCGTCGTCGGTCGCGATGTGGACCTCCCCGGCGGAGTTCGCCCGCTCGACGAACAGGAGTTCCGCCGCGGTCTTCGCGCCAACCGCGGTCACGACCCGGGCGCCTTGCTGCGCCAACGCCTCGATCGCGGCGATCATCGAGGCCATGCCGCTGCCCCCGCCGACCGCGAGGACCTTCTCGCCCTCCAGGCGGAACGCGTTCCCGTACGGTCCGCGGACGCCGATCCGGTCGCCCGCGCTGAACGTGGCGAAGGCGTGCGTCGCGTCGCCGTAGTCGTGGACCGTGATGCCCTTCACCGCTCCGAGGTACGAGATCGCCATTGGCAGCTCGTCGTAGCGGGGAATCCAGACCATGAGGAACTGCCCCGGCTGCCCGCCGAAGTCGCCCCGGAACCGGTACGTCATCGTCGTGGGCGTCTCGCGCACGAGCTCCAGGATCGGGACGACCTCGAACTTAGGCATGGGCGACCCCGATCGCTTCCGAGACGGAGGCGAAACCGGCCTCCTCGAGGAGGGAACCCATCTCCTTGACGATCTCGTCGAACACCGCGAGGCCCTTCGGGATGATCGCGGTCCCGACCTGCACGGCGCATGCCCCGGCCATGATGTACTCCAGGGCATCCCGCCCCGACCCGATGCCGCCGACTCCGACCACGGGGATGTGGACCTTTTCGCAGATGTCGTAGACCGCGCGCACGCCGATCGGTCGGATGGCGGGACCGCTGAGGCCGCCGAACTTGTTCGCGAGGAACGGCATCTTCAGCTCCGGGACGATCGCCATCGCCTTCACCGTGTTAATCGCCACAATTCCGTCCGCGCCCCCTTCCTCTGCGGCGACGGCGAACGAGGCGATGTCCTGGACGTTCGGAGAAAGCTTCGGGAAGACTGGCAAGGAGACGGCGTCTTTGACGGCCCGAGTGAAGTCCCGCACCGCGGCCTCGTCCTCGGCAATCTCCGTCCCGAGGCCCTTCGCGTGCGGGCACGACAGGTTCAGCTCGATCGCCTGGACGCCGTACGAGGCCATCTTCGTCGCGACGCCTGCGTACTCGTCGGCGTCCTTTCCGAACACGGATCCGATGATGACCGCCCCGGCTTTCTTGGCGCGTTTCACCTCGTGCTCGTATTCGACGATCCCGGGATTCGGCAGGCCGACTGCGTTCAACAGGCCGGCATCGAGCTCGACGATTGTGGGATTCGGGTAGCCCTCGCGCGGCTTCGGTCCGATGCTCTTCGTGACGACCGCGCCGGCCCCGGCTTCGTATACGCGGGCCATGGACCCGCCGGTCTCATCGAGAAATCCGGAGGCAAGCATCGTCGGGTTCCGAAGCCGCACCCCGGCGATCTCGGTCCGGAGGTCCACCATCGGGCGGACCGAATTGATGGAGGTCCTAAAGGCTTTGGGTGACGTCTCGTAAGGCCGCCAGCTGAATGGGGCTCCTCACCATATGCGCCCGCCGGTTCGGGATCCTTGACGGGACGACGATCCCTCTTTCTCTCGTCCAACCTAAATACCCCGGATACTATGCGCAGCAAGGGAGTGGAGGAAGGAATGAGCGTCGAGCAGAACCTTCGCATGGTTGACGCCGCGTTTGAGGCCATCAACGACCAAGACTGGGACCATCTGTGGGGCCTCCACGTGGACAACATCGTCATGTCGGCGCCGGACTTGCCGGATCCGGCCAAGGGTCGCGAGGCGGTTCAGGAACGACTTCAGGCGTGGGGCGAGGCCCTTCCGGATCTCTCGTGGAAGCGCGTGCACGGTTTTGGACAGGGAGATTGGGTGTGCGTCGAACTCGTCATCTCGGGAACGCACAAAGGGCCGCTCCGCCATGGCCTCGACAAGAGGACGCTGGAAAAGGGCCGGGACGGTGTCCTTCCCCCCACCGGGAACCGAATCGAGATTCGGGGGTGCGTCGTGTACAAGGTGGAACACGGCGAGATTGCGGAGAGCCACATCTACTATGACCAACTCGACTTCATGAGGCAGCTGGGCCTCGTACATTAGGACCGGTGGGCGAGCACCGCCACCTGCCCGATCGGTGCCGTCCACTTGGCGTTGCCGCGCGGCTCCCCCGAGAACCTTTATGCAGACCGCCTCGCATCGGATAGCAATGCGTGTCGCGGACCTCGGTCTCGATCCCCGAATCGTAGAGATCTTGAAGAAACAGGGGATCGAGGAGCTATATCCGCCGCAGGCTTATGCGATCGGTCCCGCGCTGCTCGGCGAAAATCTCGTCCTCGCAATCCCGACCGCGAGCGGCAAGTCCCTCGTCGCCTACCTCGCAATCCTCGCGTCCGTCATGCGAGGCGGGAAGGCCCTCTACATCGTGCCGCTGCGCGCCCTGGCCGCACGAGGCCCTCAAGGACTTCGAGCCCCTCGGGATCAAGGTCGGCATCTCGGTCGGGGACTACGATTCGGCGGACCCGACCCTCGAGAAGTTAGACGTGATTGTCGCAACCTCCGAGCGCGCGGACTCCCTGTTGCGGCATCGGACGAACTGGCTCCAACGGCTCAGCGTCGTCGTGGCCGACGAGGTGCATCTGATCAACGATGCCGACCGTGGGCCGACCCTCGAGGTAACGCTTGCGAAGCTTCGACAAGTGAACCCGCAGGCGCAGGTGCTGGCCCTCAGTGCGACCATCAAGAATTCCCAAGAACTCGCGCGATGGCTCGAAGCCGAGCACATCACGAGCGAATGGCGGCCCGTTCCCCTCAAGCAAGGAGTCTATTTCGACGGTCTCGTCCACTTCACGGACCAGAGTGTTCAGGAAGTCAAGGTGCGAGAAGACGACATGTCCGGCCTGGTGACGGACGTCCTCGCGTCGGGAGGCCAAGCGCTCGTCTTCGTGAATACTCGGCGGTCGACGGAAGCCCTTGCCAAGTCGCTGTCGAAGGACGTACGCGAGACGCTTGGCGAGAAAGAACTCGATCACTTGAACAAGCTCGCCGAGCAAATGGTCCGCGGTCAAGAGGAGGCCACCTCGATGGCCGCCCGTCTCGGCAAGTGTATCGACGGGGGCGTGGCCTTCCATCACGCCGGACTCACGAACGACCAACGGAGCCTCGTCGAGAAGGAATTCAAGCGGGGCCGCGTCAAATGCATCGTCGCGACCCCGACCTTAGCTCAGGGGGTCGACACCCCCGCAAGACGAGTGGTGATCCGGGACCTCAACCGGTTCGACGTGAACATGGGACTCACTCCGATCCCGGTGATGGAAATCAAACAGATGTGTGGGCGGGCCGGTCGACCCCGCTACGACCCCTATGGCGAAGCCATTCTCTTCGCAAAAGACGAGGATGACATCGATGAACTCATGGAAGACTATTTCCTCAGCGAACCGGAGGCGATCGAATCCAAGCTCGGGTCCGAGCCCGCCTTGCGGATGCACATCCTCGCCAACATCGCGACGGGCCATGTGGGAACGGAGGAGGATCTCTTCGCGTTCTTCAACCGCACGTTCTTCGCTTTCACGGGCGATGTCCACGCAATCCGAGGCAAAATCCTCGATGTCCTTGATTTTCTCACAAAAGAGGAGTTCATCAACAGGCATGATGGCTTCCTCAAAGCCACTTTCTTCGGAAAGCGGACGAGCGATCTGTATATCGACCCGCTAAGTGCGGTGAAGATGCGCGACGCGCTCCACCAGGCCCGGGACGATCGCTTCTTCCACCTCTGGACCGTGTGCACGACGCCGGACATGCCGAAGCTCTACCTCCGGCGCGGCGATTACGCATGGGTCGAACAGAAGATCGAGGAAGCGGACCTCACATTCCCGGTCGAGGACTACGACTTCTTCTTGGCGGAAGTCAAGACGGCGTCGCTCCTGGACGACTGGATCACGGAGCGGACAGAGGAAGAGGTCACGAAGAAATTCGGGATCGGGCCCGGGGACATCCGCCGGATGACGGATCAGGCGGAGTGGCTCCTGTACTCGATGGGCGAACTCGGTCGGATCTTTAACAAGAAGAAGGTCCGTGCGCTCACGCGGCTCACGATCCAGGTGCAGTACGGCATCAAAGAGGAGCTCCTCGAGTTGATCTCCCTCCGCGGCGTGGGCCGGGTCCGGGGACGGGCGCTGTTCCAGCGGGGCTACAAGACGTTGCGGGATCTGCAGAAGGCGAATCCAAGTGATCTCGCGCGCATCCCGACGATCGGCTCGGCCCTCGCGATGAAGATCAAGGAGCAAGTCGGCGCGCCGGTCGATGTGCGGGAAATCGAGGGCCAGGCCGCATTGGGAGTGACGTTCGTGATCGCGGGAGCGAAGTCCTCCGCGGTGAATCCGGAAAAAGCCGTCCGAACCGCGGCCGATTGGGGTGTGTCTCATGCGGCGGAGGTCTGCCTGCTCGATGCGCGATCGGTGTTCGGCCGCGACCATCTCGAGTCCGCGGCCCGCCATGCGATTCGAGCCCGGGACTCGAACACGATGTCCTCACGGTCCCTGGCGATGGAGACGCTGCTCTACGCTTCCGGTCAGCGTCAGGTCCAGGACGCCATCCGGGTGGCCGGCCTCCGGAGGGAGACGACGACCGTAGGAATCGTGCTGTTCGGCGACGCGAAAGTCGACGAGCTCCTTCAGGCGATGGGATGGCCGCGAGACGACGAGGTCCTCAACCCGGCGAGCAAAGCCCTAGCGGCTTTCGGGATCTCGCAGAAAGAAGCGGAGACGATACCAACGTCACAACGGGCCGACCTCGTCCTGGAGAAGGTCGCATTGCTCGACGTTCAGAAATGAGGCGCTGGCGAGCGGGATCGAACCAATCAGCGAAACAGGCGAAGCAACACGGCGAGAACAAAGAGCCCGCCAAACAGCGCCACGAAAAACCAGATCAGATTGAGCGCATCCGGTGACGGATCGTGCCGGCGCGGGAGGCTTTCTCGGTCCAACGACGTTTCGCGGATCTTGGACGTGGGATACCACTGGGCCTGAGACGCGATGGACACGGAGGTGCCTTGCGGGAACGTCGTGCCGGCCATGGATCAATCCATCCACGTCCGACGGGATGAACTTTTGGCGGGAGTCCCGCGAAGATGCGCGTTGAGGTTTCGTTGGAGACTGCGGCGGCCAGGATTCGAACCTGGGAACCCCTGCGGGACGAGACCCTAAATCTCGCGCCGTTTCCGAGCTTGGCTACCGCCGCGCGGCCCCGAAGTCCGCGTGATGTAGAAAAGCATTCCCGCTCGACTCACCGCGAATGTCACGCGAGAGCGTCACCCGTCAACTATCGCTGAGATGTGCCCTTTGCAAACGGGAAAGTACATGGCCGGGACGGCAATCATCGCACCGATGCCGTTCGAGCGCCTGCCCTTCGACGCGGAAACCCACCTGGCGGACGTGCAAATGTTCCAGCAGGAGGCGTTCGGCGCGATCTACCTGATCGACGACGACCGCAAGGCAATCGTCGAGACGGGGACCTCGTGGGATGCGAATCGCATCCTGGAAGCCGTGCGCTCATTTGGACTGAAGCCGGCGGACATCGACGCACTCGTCGTTTCCCATATCCATCTGGACCACGCCGGCGGAGCCGGATTTCTGCTCCCGGAAATGC
>VBLV01000129.1 GCA_005879045.1 Methanobacteriota archaeon
ATCCCGATCGTGACGCTCCTGGAGGTCCAGCTCCTGATCGGCGCCGCGGTGTTCGCCGGGATCGTCGCCTTCACCGGCACCTCGCTCGCGGTCCCTCTGGATGTCCTGCCGGCGCTGGTCCTCCTCTCCCTCAGCGCGGTGGGGATCTTCTCCGTCCTCTTCTTCTACGCGTTTCGCACGATCGGAGCGATGCGCACGGGGGCCGTCCTCCCGTCGTCCGCCCTGTGGGGGATTTTCGTTGCCCTCTACGTCTTCCCGACGGAGACCCTGAGCCCGGTCCAAGCGGTCGGCGGGGCGCTCATGGTCGGTTCCCTGATAGTATTTTACATCCTCCGCGGGCCGACGGAGGCAAAGACCGGCGGCGAAACCTTGAAACCCGCCGCGTCGGATGGTCCGGATTCACCGTGACGCCGACGACCGCGGACGATACGTCCTTTGCTCGACTCGCGGAGCTGACGCAGCGGCTCGAGGCCACGACGAAACGCCTCGAGAAGCGCGCGCTCCTCGCGGCCTTCCTGCGATCCCTTCGGAGGGACGAGGTCGCGCCGGCCGTCCACCTGATCGTCGGCCGCATCTTCGCGGAATCGGACGCGCGCGCCCTGAACGTCGGATGGGCGACGCTCAAGAAGGCCCTGGGAGGGACGAAGCAAGCCAGCCTCGTCGCACGATCCTTGAGCATCTTGGGGGTCTCGCAGACATTCGCACAGATTGCCGAGGCCCGCGGGCCGGACTCGACGAGGGCGCGTCGTCGGCTCCTGGAGTCCCTCCTCGGCCGGGCCTCGAGTGGCGAGCGGGATGTGCTCTTGAAGAACGTCTTCGGCGAAATGCGGATCGGCGTGAACGAGGGCGTGATGCTCGAGGGAATCGCGGACGCGTCGGGCGTGGACCTGGATACCGTGCGGACGGCCCACATGTTCCTCGGGGACCTGGGGATGATCGCGGAGATCGCGCTCTTCGAGGGAGCGGACGGCCTGCATGTCCGGGGCTTGCGCCTCCTCGCCCCGATGAAGCCGATGCTCGCGGAGATGGCGGAAGACCTCGACGAGGTGCTCGCGGTGCACGGGGGCATGACCGCGATCGAGTACAAGCTCGACGGAGCCCGGATCCAGATTCATCGCAAGGGCGATGCGGTGAAAATCTTCAGTCGGCGGCTGAGCGATGTCACGTCCAGCCTGCCCGAGCTCGTCGCAATCGCGAAAGGATTGCCCGCGTCCGAGTTCCTGCTCGAGGGCGAGGTCGTCGCCGTGGATCGAGACGGCAAGCCACTCCCGTTTCAGGATCTCATGCGTCGCTTCCGACGCGTGCACGGCATCGAATCGGCCCAGGAGGAGATTCCGCTGAAGCTGTACCTGTTCGATGTCCTCCACCTCGACGGACGAACGTTGATCGACGAGCCGTACCGCGTGCGCTGGGAGATCCTCGAGCGGCTCGTGCCGCCGAACCTGCTGACCGCCCGGCGCGTCGCGCAGCACAAGGAGGAGATCGAGGCATTCCTCAAGGAGGCGCTCGTCGCCGGGCACGAAGGCCTCATGGCGAAGCAGTTGGAGTCCACGTACTCCGTCGGAAAACGAGGGAAGAAGTGGTTCAAGATCAAGCCCGCGGACCACTTGGACCTCGCGATTACCGCGGCGGAGTGGGGGAGCGGCCGCCGAGAGGGCTGGTTGTCGAACTACTGGCTCGCGGTGCGCGACGACAAGAGTGGTGCGTTCCAGATGATCGGGAAGACGTTCAAGGGGCTCACGGACGAGGAGTTCAAGGCGATGACGGAGCGGTTGCGTGGCCTCGCGACGTCCGAGGAGCGATGGGGATTCCATGTCCGTCCGGAGACCGTCGTCGAGGTCGCGTACAACGAAATCCAGCGGAGCCCGCACTACCCGAGCGGATTTGCTCTTCGGTTTGCTCGGATCGTCCGGATTCGAGATGACAAAGGCCCACAAGATGTGGACACGTACGAGCGCCTCAAGGACCTCTACGCGAAGCAGTTCGAACGGAAGGGTCGAGGCCCGGACGATCTGTAGCTCGGCCCGCCGTGCCGCGGACACAGGTACTCCGGCTCATACCTCTAAGTAGAGGTATGAAGGCGTTGATGAGGGGGCTCACTCCACGTCCCGCGTCGTCAGGATTTCCGGGGCGTGGCTGCTCTGTCCGAAGGCGGTCAGGTAGATGCCAACGAGGGCAAGGCCCGCGCCGATGCCGACGCCGACCGTCGGCACCTGGGACAGGAGGACCCAGGCGAGGAGACTCGACCCGACCGGCTCTCCGACGAGGCTGAGGCTCACCACGGGCGCGGTCACCCATCGCAAGGCCCAGTTGTACAGGGTGTGCCCGCCGATCTGCGGGATGACCGCCAGGGCGGCGAACAGGAGGAGTTCTCGCGGAAGGTCCCCCACCGGGGCGAGGCTCGATCGCAGGGCCAAGGCATACAGGAAGAGGACCGCCGTCGCGCTTGCATAGACGACGAACGCGTAATCGAGCAGGGCGACCCGCTGGCGCACCCGCCGGCCGAGGAGAAAATAGAACCCCGCCATCACGCCTCCACTGAAGGCCAAGATGTCCGCGTACAGGAGGCTCCCCGCGAAGCCGTAATCGGCGAGGGCGATCGATACGACGCCCGCGAAGCCGAGGACGATTCCGACGGTCATCCACCGGTTCAGGCGCTCGCGAAGGACGTAATGCGAGAGGAGGCCGACCAGGAGCGGATGGGACGTCACGAGGACGACGGATGAAGCAATCGACTCCCCTTCGACCTTGAGCGACGAGATCCAGAGGGCGAAGTGCGTCGCCAGGATGGCGCCGATGAGCGCCATGACCGCGGCGTCCCGCCGCGAGATTCCCAGGAGGGTATTCGGCCGCCGAAACACGCGGCTCCGTAGGAGAATCGCCGCCCCGATGACTCCCGTGGCGATCGCGAGGCGATAGAGCGCAATCGTGACGGGTGGCGAGGTCGACCAGGTGATGAAGATTGACGCAAACGAGACCGAGCCGACGGCGAGGCCAATTGCCGCGTACGGGCCTCCCCGCATCGACTCCGGACCGGGCGCCGTCTATCTAACCCCTATGGCGAGGCGTCCTCTATCGCGGCTTCGTCAAACGGCGCAAGGTCTTTCGCCCTCCCGACCATATCGCGCGAAGCGAGGGAATCCATGCAGGTGAGTGACATCAAGAAGATCGCCGTGATCGGCGCCGGCACCATGGGCGCGGGGATCGCCCAGGCGTGTGCCGCGGCCGGCTTCCAGGTGACGATGCGGGACATCGAACAGCGCTTCGTGGACGGCGGCTTCCGCCGCATTCGGGAGCCCCTCCAGAAGCGGGTTGAGAGGGGCAAGATAGCCCAGGCGGACGTCGACGTCATCCTCTCCAAGATCCGAGGGGTCGTCCCGCTGAAGGAGGCGGTCGACGGGGCGCAACTCGTGATCGAGGCGGTCTTCGAGAAGATGGAGATCAAGAAGGAACTGTACGCGGAGCTGGACCGGATTTGCTCGGCCTCGGTCGTGTTCGCCTCGAATACGTCTTCCTTGAGCATCACGGAGATGGCGACCGCGACGAAGCGCGCGGACCGCGTCGTCGGCATGCACTTCTTCAATCCGGCGCCGGTCATGAAACTCGTCGAGGTAATCCGCGGCTCGGAGACCTCTGACGAAACGGTGCGCCTAATCCGGGACGTGTGCGCCAAACTCGGGAAGGAAGCCGTCGAGGTGAAGGAGTCTCCCGGGTTCGTCGTGAATCGCCTGCTCGTGCCGATGATGAACGAGGCGTTCAACCTCCTTCAGGAGGGCGTCGCGAGCCCGGAAGACATCGACAAGGCGATGAAGCTCGGGACGAACATGCCGATGGGGCCGTTCGAGCTGGCGGATTACACCGGTCTGGACATCGGCCTCGACGTGATGGAGGTCCTCTTCCGCGAGACCGGGGACCCGAAGTTCCGTCCCTCGACCCTCCTCCGGAAATACGTTCGCGCGGGGCGGCTCGG
>VBLV01000130.1 GCA_005879045.1 Methanobacteriota archaeon
CGACCTCGCCGTATTGACAGTCGGCCAGGAGAATGGGCTTAAGATACCTCACTTTTCGAACAATCGAAACTGAGTCGTGATCATGACGTTCTCTGAGCCTCTCGTAGGCTCTCTGCGCGTCCGGTCCTAGGACGATTTCTTTGGCCCGCAGACCCATCAGAGACGATATCCGGTCCGGATTACTTCAAGGAGTTGCGGCAGGGCTTCTGGAACCCAAATCAGGCCCTTGCTAACCTCTACAACCTTCCCATTGTCGCCGAAGAACTCAAGAATGGCGTTCAGGCTCGGGCGATTTGTGGAATGCCCCCATTTGGCGAGGACAGACAACAACTCGTTGCGACTGATTGGTTTCTCCGCCTTCTGAAGGATTGCGCGGACGTATTCAACTTTCGACAGGGAAGGGTTGGCTCCCGGTCTCGCGTATTCGAGCTCGGGTTCCTTCGTGAGCCGCTGTCCCATACGGGTGCTCTAAGTATGCATATAGTATATGTATCCTTGCACCCCCCCGTCCGCCAAACCCGACTTTCGATGGACAAAAACGGGCGACATACCGTACAATACGCTTCGAGAGGGAATCAAATCCCGCATACAGTGCCGGCCCTCTCTGGGCCGGCACTCCCCGTGCATTCCTCAGGTTCGATCATGCCGCGTACTAAGAGCCGTCGATTGACCGTCGTTTCTCCGTCATTCTCCCTCGCGCGTCCGTTAATCCGAGTCGCCGCCACTCCCCGACACGCGCACCGACACCGTGAGGACTCGTTCAAAGCATCCGTTGGATCGTTTCCGCTTCGGGTTGAATGGGTTGGAACCGAACCGCGAGTTTACATGGCAGGCTTGAGGGGGGGACAGAGATGTTTTCACCTTCAGCCGTTTCCACACCATCCGTCGATCCGGTTCATTCATGCCATAAATCGGGCTGCCTAGCGCGTTGTCAAAGTATCACGGCCGAGAACACTCCCATAACTTTTAAGCGGGCCTCGCTGGCTATGCCACGTCGCTGGGCGGTTCTTCATGGAAGTCAAGCGGATGAAAGTGAAAGTTTGCCTCGTCGGCGAGGCCGCGGTTGGCAAGACCTCCCTCATCCGCCGATTCGTGCTCGAGAACTTCGACGACAAGTACATCCAGACGCTCGGGACGAAGGTCTCCAAGAAGGAGCTCACGTCCTCGTCGCCGGACGGGTCGGGGGAGCTCAAGATCGACATGACGATCTGGGACATCATGGGCCAGAAAGGCTTCCGCGAGCTGCTCAAGGAAGCGTACTTCTACGGAGCGCGCGGCATCCTCGCGGTGTGCGACGTCACCCGGAAGAAGACCCTCGAGGACCTTGACGACTGGATCGAGGGCGTCTACAGCGTGACGGGCAAGATCCCGATCGAGTTCCTCGGAAACAAGATCGACCTGAAGGACCAGATCCAGATCAGCGAGGACGACATGGTCCAGGCCGCGCGGGCCTATGACAGCCCATTTCACTTCACGTCGGCGAAGGCCGGCGTCAACGTTGAGAATGCATTCCAGTCCCTCGCAGAGCGCGTCGCGAAGGAGCGGTACGCGCGGAAAGTGCTCCCTGAAGAATAAAAATTATCAGGGGCGATACTCGCGTCCTCACGGTACATAAGAGGGCGCTCGATGGGAGGCGCATGATGGCGACGTCGACGATGGCCGGCCAGAAGCATCTCAAGGCCAAGGTCTGCCTCGTCGGGGATGTCGCGGTCGGGAAGACCTCGCTGATCAAGCGGTTCGTCCAGGACCAATTCGACGACCGCTACATCGCGACCGTCGGCACGAAGGTCACGAAGAAATCGGTTGACGTGGTCTGGAAGGGCGCTCCAGCGACGCTCGACATGATGGTTTGGGACATCATGGGCGAGAAAGGATTCCGGGCCCTCCTGCGTGATGCGTATTTCGAAGGATCCCAAGGCGTCATCGCGGTCTGCGACCTCACGCGCAAGGACACGTTCTACGACCTGAACAACTGGGTCCAGATGATTCGCAAGCAGGTCGGCAACGTCCCGATGGTGTTCCTCGGGAACAAGATGGACCTGACCGAGCGACTCGTCGTGAGTCAGGAAGAGCTTGCCCGGATGGGGTCGATCCACAGCGCGCCGCAATTCCTCGCGTCCGCGAAAACCGGGGCCGGCGTGAACGAGGCGTTCCGGGCGCTCGCCGACGCCATCGGACACCGCGGCAACGAGTGACCACAATCTCGACTTCGGCCCCGATGGGGACCGCCATTATCTCGATAGATAACCGATGGGCAACGCCTTTATAACCTGAGACGTGTGCGAGCGACGAACCGCCTCTAGGGATTCCGATGGACCGCCAAAAAATGAAAGTCAAGGTCTGCCTCGTCGGGGAAGGCGCGGTCGGCAAGACGTGTCTGATCCGCAGGTTCATTCAGGACCAGTTCGACGACCGATACATTTCCACCCTTGGGGCGAAGGTGTCGAAGAAGGAGATCAAGGTCGACGGCCCGAACGGCGGCATGGATGTCGACATGACAATCTGGGACATTATGGGCGAGAAAGGGTTCCGAGAACTGCTGAAGGAGGCGTACTTCCACGGGGCTCAAGGCGTCCTCGCCGTCTGCGATGTCACCCGAAAGGAGACGCTCGACGACCTCGAAGATTGGGTCGCGGCGGTGATCAAGGTCACGGGCAACGTCCCGATCGAATTCCTCGCGAATAAGGCGGACCTGAAGAACCAAATGACCGTCACGAAGGCGGACGTGCAGAGCGCGGCGGAATCGCACGATGCACCGTTCTTGTTCACCTCCGCGAAGACAGGGGAGAATGTCGAAATCGCGTTCGCGAAACTAGCTCAGATGATTGCGAAGCGAGCTGCGTAGCCCTTCATTCTCGGACTGCTCGCAGGCGTTCCAACCCTCTGTATTTATGGCAGAGATAGGAAATCCGACCTTCGCGAATGAAGCTCTCTCACAACGCCAAGATTCTCGCGCTCCTGTTGCTCATGTTCATTGCCTGCGGCATCCTCTTGACGCCGCTCGGATTTGAGACCCGCGCATCCGCGGTCCTGGGCAACCCGGCTTCGCTTCCCTGGCTCGGCCTCGGATTCAGTGGCCTCATTCTCAACGCCGTCTCCCTCATTCTTCTCTTCGTAGGAGCTCGGATTGCATCGATTCTTGCAACGATCGGGTCAATCGGATCCGCATTTCTTTTTCTCGCGGATCAAGCGGGGGTAGCGGTGTCGATTAGGCCTCCCCCCACGATTACGGCGGTTGAGATTGTCGCGACCGTGCTGATTGTGGCGATCGTCTGCTTCGCTTCCAGAGTCTATAGGGAGACAGGCCTCGAGTTGGGCAGGGCGACGTAAGGGTTCTGCGGCGCGCAGAACCGCGTGCAACGGGAAGATGCGCCCCGCGCAGTGTCCGATTTTCGGCAACTCGACCTCGGTAACGTCCGAGAAGTGTTTAAGTAGAAGGCTCGTGTATTCGAACGCGACCCAAGCGCGGGCCCGGTCAGAAGATGGTGGAGACGGTGGGAGACCCTCAAGAACTCCCCCCCGTGGATTCGTGGATTAGCAAAGTCGATTTCCACTCCACGGCGGAAGTGAAGATCCCCGAGCGGCTCGTCGATCAGGTCATCGGTCAAGAGCGGGCCGTCGAGGTGATCCGCAAAGCCTCCGAGCAGAAGCGGCATGTGATGTTAATCGGCGACCCGGGCACCGGGAAGTCGATGCTCGCCCGGTCGATGACGGAAATGCTCCCTCGGGACGACCTCCAGGACATCATCGTCTACCACAATCCCGAGGACCCGAACGAGCCGAAGATCCGCGTCGTGCCCGCCGGGAAGGGCCGCGAAATCGTCAACGCGCAGAAGGCGGAGGCGATGCAACGCCGGGAACAAAAGGCCTCCATGGTCATGACGATCGTCTTCTTCATCATCGGGCTGAGCGTGATCCTCTCGTACCAGTGGGGATCGCCGACCCCGGAATTCCGTCCCGACGCGCCGAACATCATCCTCTTCGGCATCCTCGTCGCGGCGATCATCTACATCGCGACGCGGTACACGGGGC
>VBLV01000131.1 GCA_005879045.1 Methanobacteriota archaeon
GCTTGCGGCCCTCGCGGACTATTCGACCCAACTGCAGGACGCGGTTTCCAAAGGAGCGTCCCGATCCGCGAAGACCCTGGAAATCGCGGAACAACTCGCGGCGAGTTCCAACGAAGATTCGAAGAAGGCGGAGTCGAAAGCCAGTTCCGACGCGCGACAAGCGTTTGAGCAGGAGCGAAAGGCGCTCGTCGCGGCGAAGACCGATCTCGAGACTCGGTACCAAGAGGCTTCGGCACGAATCGCCCAACTCGAAAAGGAGGCGAAAGAATCGCTCGCTCTCCTCGAGAAAGAAAGGGTCGACGCTGCGGCCCGGGCCGCGGAAGAAGACAAGACCCGCCGCGAAATCGAGAGCCGCGTCGCCGATCTGAGCCAA
>VBLV01000132.1 GCA_005879045.1 Methanobacteriota archaeon
GCCCCGGAGGTCCGCGCCGAACCGGACGAGGCGAAGAAGGACATCGAGCGGCGCGTGAAGATCATCCAGCAGAAGGCGCTGGAGCTCCTCGACCGCGAGGAGAAGCTCCGGAGGCGCGCGGCCGAGCTGGAGGCGATGGAGGCCCGGCTGTCCGGGCGTGTGACGGTCGAGTAATCGGCCTGGTCCTCGAAGGAAATCAGGTCAGATAACCACCAAACGGCGCTTAAATAGGTCCGAACGGAACCCGCTGTAAAGCCACGCAGACGCTCGCCAGAGTCGTGACGACTTTGAACGTCTCATGTGCAGAACTGCCAGGTTCCTTCCTCGACGTCGAACGAAATGCCTCGACCGGGACGTCCGGTCCTTCTGTCGCGTCGATGAGCGGAAACGCCGCTCGTCACGGTCAAACAATCGTCTGCCGGGTCGCGGTGTTCTCATGAACGCGGGAACCGCCCTCCTGCTCGCCTTCGTGATCTTGGCGACCGGCGCCTTGGTGGTGGCAAGTCAGTCGACGTCCGATCCGCTCGCCCAGTTCAGAACCCCGGACGGCGGCCTCAAGATTCCCGGACGTGCCTTGACGCCGGAACTGCAACAGCTGCTCTTCCATGGAAATAATCTGCAACCCTATTCGAATGTCACATACGTCCTCCCGTCGCGGTCCCTGTATCCGACGGAGCGACTCGTGTCCATTTCGTTCGCGGTCCCAAATCTGAATGTCTTCGTTCATCCGAGTCAACCGCCCGAGTCCTGGGGCAGTGCCATTGATCACGTCCTCCGAATGTGGTTCCCGCCGGTCGACTGGCACGAGGTGGGAATCGGAATCCGGGATTCCGTCCGGGAAGGGATTGGTTGGTTTTTCGATCTCTTCACAATGAATGCCAAGGCCGACGCGCTGTCGGTCGACTCAACCACGGTTGCACTCGTCGACCCCGCCGCCGCGACGTGTACGACGTCCCAGACGGCGGCGGCAGGCGACAACGCCGTGCTCGTGATGCTCAGCAATCGCGGGCCCACCGCGTACGCAAGCGTCACGTACGGATCGGCGAGCCTAAGCCTGATTCCTGGGACCGCGACGAGCGGCACCGGAATCGTGCGCACGGAGATGTGGTTCTACCAAGGCGCGATTCCGGGCGGCACTCAAACCATGACGGCCACGCTCGTGAGTGGCACCGCAAAACAGGTGTGTGCAACGGTCCTCTTGGGGGGGGTCTTGGCCACGTCCCCGACCGCCGGAGGAACCACGGCCAGCGGGACGACCGCAAATCCGAGCATTTCGATCTCCCCGGCATCCGCCGGCGAACTGGCCTTCGCGGTCCTAGGGATCCGCGGGACCACGGCACCAACGGCCGTCACCGGCACGGGAGCCACCGCGACAAGTCTCTACGGGATCGCGCCGACTCAGTGCGCCGCCGCCCCCAACACTTTTTGCGGCGCGGGGGCCGACATGCCCTTCCCCGGAACGGCAATCACGTGGACGGACGGCAACGCCACCGACTGGGTCATCTCCGCGGTTCGCGTATTGCCCACCCCGAACTGCGGCGTTGCATCGGGGAATTGCTATCGCATCGGAGCGGGCGGGACCTGGGCCACGGGTGCGAACTGGTCGAATACCTCCGGCGGGGCCGCGTGCAGCTGCACTCCCGTCGCGACGAACGATGTGATCTTCAATGCCACCCCCACCGGCACCACGACCCTAGCGGCAGCCACGACGATCGCGAGTATCGACATGACGGGCTTCACCGGCACGCTCGATACGACCGCATCCAATTGGGCTCTCACCATCAACGGTCCATTCGCCATTCAGGGGACGTTCCAGGCCCGGAGTTCGACCATCAGCGTCACCGGGGATGTCGACGTGCTCACCGCGGGGACGATCGTCAATCTCGGGGCATCGAGCTGGACGGTCAACGGACTGTGGACCAACCTCTCCACCTCCGCTTCGTGGGCCGCGGGGACGAGCACGGTGACAATCCGAGATGCCGCGAGCGGGCCGCTGACGTTCGCCACGCTGGCCGGCGGGACGAACGAGTTCAACAATCTCACGCTCGATGCCAGTGTGACGCCGAGTATCACGTACACGATGGCAGTCAACGCGCTCAGGATGGGAGCGACGCTCACGATCCGCAACTCGACCGGCGGGGCGACGGGACCCACCATCTTGACGACATCGAACCTCGGCATCACCGCAGGATCGCTCGCAGTCGCGACCTTCGGAAGCTTGGCGGCGAATGGGTCCGCCGTTGTGGTCAACGGAAACGTGAACGTCAGCACCGCGAACGGCTACATCGTCATGGGTTCGTCGAGCTGGACCGTCACGGGGACTTGGACAAACGCTTCGACGTCCGCCTCATGGACTCCCGGGACAGGCACGGTCACCTTCACGAGTGCGACCGGCGGGACGATGACATTCGCCGGGACGAATCTTCCGGGCAACGAGTTCAACAACATTTCGTTCAACTCCTCGGCGGCGTCCGCCCAGACGTTCACGATGGCGACGAGGGCCCTCATCTGGGGCGGGACGCTCACAATCTCGGACGGTTCTTCCACGACGGCGCTCGCAACGGCCAGTCTCGGCCTGACCGGCGGCGCACTCAGCGTCGGCAACGGCGGCATCCTCACTGCGAACGCGTCCACCGTCACCGTGTCGAGCGTGGCGATGACCGGGGGAACGAGCGGAACGATCACGCTCACGACGGGCTCGTTCACTAGCACCGGCAACTGGGACACGAGCGGAGCCGGCTCCGTGTTCACGAAGGGCACGAGTACGGTGACGATGAGCGGGGTGGCCAACCTCGCGATTCTGAACGCGGGCAACAACTTCAACAACCTGGTCATCTCGGCGGCGGGAACGGTCACCCAAACCGGCCTCGTGGACGTCTCCGGGACCTTGACGGTGAATGCCGGCTCAGTCCTCGCGAGCAGCACCTTCACGCTGACCGTGGCCACCCTCGCTGCGAACATGGCGGGTGGAATCACCGGGGGTGCGGCGGGCACGAAGACGATCACCGGCAATGTCAGCATCGCCGCCTCGGGATACTTCAGCCTCGGTGCGACGACTTGGAACTTTGGCGGTTCGTGGACGAACTCGACGACGAGCGGATCGTGGTCCGCCGGAACGGGCACAGTCGTGTTCAACTCGGGCTCGTCTCGCACGATGACCTTCGCCAACTTGGGAGTCTCGGAGTTCAACAACCTGCAGTTCAGCCCTACCGCCGCCGCGACGTTCACCATGGCCACGAACGGACTCCGATGGGGAGGCACGTTGACGCTCAACAACAACGCGACCCTTTCGACGGCGAATATCGCCTTGACGGGCCCGGGAGGAAACCTCACCGTGAACAACGGGGCCGTCTTGACCGCGGGCACGTCCGCTGTGAGCGTGACCAACGTGACGATGACCGGCGGGACCTCCGGGACGATCACGGCCTCGGGCTCCTGGACCGTCGCAGGGAACTGGGATACGTCCGGAGCGGGCTCCGTGTTCACGGCGGCA
>VBLV01000133.1:0-946 GCA_005879045.1 Methanobacteriota archaeon
ACGAGATCGGAATCCTCTACCTCGCGAACTCGTTTCTGTTTTTCATCATCGGCGGCGTCCTCGCCCTGTTGATGCGGACAGAGCTCGCCTACCCGGGACCGACGATCGTCGACGCGAACACGTATTCCGAATTGTTCACGATGCACGGGACCACGATGATCTTCCTCGTCTCGATCCCGATCCTCGCGGGCTTCGGGAACCTGATGGTCCCGCCGCTCATCGGCGCGAAGGACATGGCGTTCCCGCGGATCAACGCGCTGAGTTTCTGGATCATCCCCGTGGCCGGCGTGATCATGTGGCTCGGCGCCGCGAACATCGGGTGGACGGGCTACACGCCGCTGAGCGTGTACGACCGGAGCCCGGGCGTCGACATGTGGATCGTCGGGTTGCAGCTCCTCGGGATTTCGTCGACCGCGGGCGCGATCAACTTCCTCGTGACGATCTTGCGGCACCGCGCTCCCGGGATCACGTTCAAGAATCTCTCCCTGTTCGTCTGGTCGATCCTCGTCACGCAGGGGCTCGTCCTCCTGGCGACGCCGGTCCTCGCGGGCGGGTTGTTCATCCTCCTCCTGGACCGCCACGGCATTACCGCGTTCCTGTCACCCGCCGTCGGCGGCGACCCGATCATGTGGCAGCACCTGTTCTGGTTCTACTCCCATCCGGCGGTCTATATCATGATCCTGCCAGCGATGGGGATCATCTCGGAGGTCATCCCGCGGATGAGCCACAAGCCGATCTTCGGGTACAAGGCGATCGCCCTGTCGACGGTCGCGATCGGCTTCCTCTCGTTCGGCGTGTGGGTCCACCACATGTTCACGACCGGCATCTCGATCTCCGCGCGCCTCCCGTTCATGGTCATCACCCTGGCGATCGCGGTGCCGAGCGGCATCAAGATCTTCAACTGGATCGCGACAATGTGGGGCGGGGCGATCGAACTCAAGGCGCC
>VBLV01000133.1:984-1497 GCA_005879045.1 Methanobacteriota archaeon
TCGACTATCCGCTCCAGGACACGTATTGGGTCGTCGCGCACCTGCATTACGTCTTGTTCGGCGGAACGATCCTCGGCGTCTTCGCCGGCTTCTACTTCTGGTTCCCGCGGATGTCGCGCCGGATGTACTCCGAACGCCTCGCCCGCTGGCATTTCGCCTTCACCCTAATCGGCATGAACCTCGTCTTCTTCACGATGCACTTCCTCGGCCTCGAGGGGATGCCCCGGCGCGTGTACGACTACCCGCCCTCCATGTGGACGTTGAATTGGCTCGAAACGGTCGGGGCGTTCATCCTGGGGATCGGTCAGCTCATCTTCGTGGCGAATGTGGTCTGGACGTTCCTCGCGGGACCGGTCTCCGACCCGGATCCCTGGGGAGAGATTCCGGGACAGCAGCAGGAGTTGCGCGTGCCCGGTGTGCCAACGTACGCGATGCCGATCCTCGGTGTGTCGAACGGCGGGAGCCGCGAGGGGACTACCGAGGCATCGGGACCGCCTCGAGGTCCCTGAGGAT
>VBLV01000133.1:1503-7409 GCA_005879045.1 Methanobacteriota archaeon
CGTAGTCGCCGCCCTCGAAGGCGGCCCGGGCTTGCTTCAGCGTCTTGCGGATTTCGCTCACGTTCCGTCCGACGTCGCGCGCCCTCTTCGCGGTCTCCAAGGCCTTCGTCATGTGCTCCAACGCATCGGCCCGGGAGACTCGCGGCTTCGCCTCACTCGGCTCTTCCTCGAAAATCTCGTCCCGCAACGGCTCCATCGGATGGGCCGGGGCCGGAGGTGGGGCTTGAGCCTGAGGCGGTCGGGGAGGCCGCATCTCGGCATTCGGGGGCGGAGGCGGGTTTTTCGTCTCCGGTTCGTCGGGCATTTCGATCCCGCTCGCTTCGAGCGCCGCCGTGATGTATTTCTCCGCCTCGAGAAGACTCTTCTCTTTCACCGCGAGCTTTTCGCGTTCCGAGGCGAGGTGGTACAGTTCATCCTTGAGCGTGGTCTGCAATTCGACGAACGAGTCGTGCTGCGCCGCGGACTCCTTTTGGCGGGCGTACATCTCTTCGCTGATTTTCAGCATCTCCCGCTCGCGGGCTTCGAGCGCGTTGAGCCGCTCGTTCTGGAGCTTGATGAGTTCCTCTTCGCGCTTCGCGAGCTTCCGGTCGCGCTCGGCCATACCGCGCTCCATCACGGAGAGTCGATCGATCGTCTCTGCGAGCGCGCGCTCCCGCTGCGCGGACAACTCCTCGCGCTCGACGAGCGCTTGGATCTTCCCTTCGGACTCTTTCAGGTGGTCCGTGAGCTCGTGCTCGAGGCGCTTCACCTGATCCTCGCGGTCCTTGATCGACTTCTCCCGGTCGTTCAGCGTGCGAGCCCAGTCTTGGACGCGCCGCTCCTCGGCGGAAGCTTTGTCCCGTTCCATCCGCATGCCAGCGATATCCTTGTCCATCGATGATCGGGCCGCGACGACCTGGTCCCTCTCCTGGGCGAAATCGTCCCGCTCCGCCTTCAGCCGGGCCGCCTGATTCTCCAGCGCCGCGTTTCGGGCATCCAGCGCCGCGCGGAGCGTGTCGAGCTCCTTCCCGCGGGCATCCAAGGCGTTCTTCGTTTCCCTCAGTTTCGAGGCCTGAGCCTTCACCGCGTCGAGGAGGGCGGGGGAGGGCTTGTCACTGGCCATGTTCGGTCACCGCCTGTTTCCAGGCAAAACGAACTGGTGCATCCGACTCTATATAAGCCGTCGTCCGCGGAAATCAACCATGAGAACAAAAGTCATACGCGCGAGGAAAAATCGAACCGGGTGGCCGAAGTCATCTCGTACTTGCTGCGCGCCGGGCCGGCCTCGCGGACCCTCACGCGGCCTCGCCGCGACCCTCCATCGCTTTGTCAACAAACGTCAGACAAACGAAAGACACTTATAGCATTGTTGTCGTACAGCCGTCAGCACGCCTCCATACGGTGGCGCAACGAAGGGATGGAACATGCCTGCACTCAAGCAAATCTCGTTCGAGTACGCGCGGCAGATCGCCGCGGTGAAGGGCCTCCAGCCGAGCAAGGTTCGGGGCACGAACACGCTGCGGTTCACGAAGGGCGGCAGCGAGAAACTCCAGGTCATCACCTGGGATGAGTTCGAACGGACCGCCAGCGGCCGCGATCTCGCCGTCTACGAGAGCGGCGGCTGGATGAAACTGATGCGAAGGCACTAGGGCCCGTCCGTTTCAGGGACGACCATGGTGGACTTGGCGTTCGGCGCCACCGCCATGGCCTCCATCTTCGCGATCGTCGATCCCCTCGGGGTCGTCCCGTTCTTCTCCGTCCTCACGGAAGACCTGACCCCCGCGCAGAAGCAGAACATCATCTCGAAAGCGTGCCTCACGACGACGATCACCCTCGGCGTCTTTGCCGTCTTCGGCCAATGGATCTTCGCCGCGTTCGGGTTCACGATTCCCGCCTTCAAGATCGCGGGCGGGATCGTCCTCTTCGGCGTGGCGTTCGAAATGCTCCGAGGCGAGCGCTCCCGGACGCGGCTGACGGCCCAGGAGCGGGAGGAGACCCTCGAGCGGGATGAGGTGGCCGTCGTGCCCCTCGGCATCCCCCTCCTCGCGGGCCCAGGGGCGATCACGACCGTCATGATCTACATGGCCCATCCGGTCAACGATCCGGCGGACAAGCTGTTCGTCTTCGCCGGGATCCTCGTGGCTGTCCTCGTTACGTTCATCTTGTTTCACAACGCGGACCGGATCTTCCGGCGACTCGGACGCTCCGGCACCAGAGCGGTCGGCCGAGTCATGGGCCTGCTGCTCGCGGCGATTGCGGTGCAGTTCATCCTGGACGGGGTCATCGACGTCGCCCGGCTCCACGGAATCCCGTTGACGTGAGCAAAGCACCATGGCCTTTTATCCGGGGCCTCGCATCCCCGCGCGATGAGCGTGGAGGAACGGGTCCTCGCTCGAATCCGACCGACCCCGGACGAGGAGGCCCGGATCGAGAAACTCGTCCGGGAGATCCTGGATCGCCTCCGCTCCACCCTCCGGTCGAAAGGCTGGGAGGCGAAGCCGTTCCTCGCGGGCTCCGTCGCGAAAGGCACGCATCTCACCGGCACGGAAATCGACGTGTTCGTCGCGTTCCCACCGGATCTCCCGCGCGCGGACCTGGAGGAACGCGGCTTGGCGCTGGGGACAATCCTGGAGAAAGGCACCCATCGCTACGCCGAGCACCCGTACACCCGCGGCTGGTACGGCGGATTCGAGGTCGAGATCGTACCCTGCTACCGGATCACGGACGCGACCCAGCGGATGAGCGCCGTCGACCGCACGCCGCTCCACGTGGACTACGTCCTCGGGCGCGTGAAGGAGGGCCAGACGGACGAGATCCGCCTGCTGAAGGCATGGGCCGAGGGCATCGGCGTCTACGGCGCGGAGGCGAAGATCCTGGGGTTCAGCGGCTACCTGTGCGAGCTGCTCGTCCTGAAGAACGGCACGTTTCGCGGCGTTCTGGAGGCAAGCCTCTCCTGGCGTCCGGGGATCGTCCTCGAGCTGGATCGGGCGCCCGCGCGGACGTTCCCGGAGCCGCTCACCGTCGTCGACCCGGTCGATCCGAATCGCAACGTCGCCAGCGCGGTGAGCGTCGAACAGCTCGCGACGTTTGTCCACGCCGCCCGCGAATATCTGGAGAGCCCGAGCGAGCGATTCTTCTTCCCCCGGCCGCTCAAACCTCTTTCCGTGTCGCGATTGCGGGCTGCGGTAAAGCGGCGGGGCGGCGGTCTCCTGGCGATCTCGATTCCTGCACCTGCCGTCACGGACGACGTGCTGTACCCGCAGCTTCGGAAGGCGCACCGGGCTTTCCTCGACCTCTTCCATCGACACGAGTTCCACGTGTTCGACTCTCGCTTCGACCTCGCCCTCAAGGAAGCCATCTTCCTCTTCGAGTTCGCGGTGGGCTCCTTGCCGCGTGTCTCGCGTCACGTGGGCCCGCCCGTCTGGGTGAAGAACGCGAAGGAATTCCTCGACAAATGGCGAGGGAGTCCGAAGACGATCGCCGGTCCGTTCGTGCACGGGGAGCGGTGGGCCGTCGACGTGGCGCGCGATGTCACCGCGGCATCGGCCGTCGCGAAGGCGAAGTGGCGGGAGCTGAGCATCGGCAAGGACCTCGAGAAGTCGGCCCGCCGCTCGTTGCGAATCCGTCCGGGCCCGAGCGCGCTCCGAGCCGGATACGCCGAGGCGTGGACGCGCCTCTTCGACAAACGGTTTCCTTGGGAACGCTAGGGCGTCAGCAAGATCGAGAAGGCGACGCCCGAGGGAGGGTTGCTCCCGTCGCTCGCGACGATCGTGATGTCGTACCCCGTGTGGTACGGCAATGTGGCGTTGTACGTTCCGCCGGCATACTTCTCGCCGGGGTGGTGGCCCACACAGCGATTGTCCTGCCCGGCGACGAGGGTGGGTGCTACGACGAACGGCGTGCTGCCCTGGGGCGCGGCGTGCACTTCGACGTTTCGAAGGCCGACATTGTCGGTCGCGCGAAACAGGATGTACAGGGAGTCGTTGCCCGGACCCATGCTGACCGATCCGGCGGGCGGCATGCAGAGCAAGTCTCCGGTGTACCCGGAGTGGTACGGCGACACGGTGATCCCCTGGATTGTTGGGGGGGTGTGATCGCTGAACGGCGGGTTCAGGAGGATGATCCAGAACGCGAGCCAGCTGAAGAAATACATGATGCCGTGGCCGATCCAGTCGCGTCCACCGAAGAACGCGAGGACCGGAAGGACGGAGTAGAGGGCGAACCCGACGAGGGCCCCGACGACGGCCCAGGCGATGGTCGCAACGGCGGCCCGCGCCCCTTCGATCTCCCGCCGCATGAAGCCGACCTCGTCGAAGTCGGGCGCAACCCAAGCGGGGGTGTCGTCCTTACGCTTCCGGCGGGCCATTGGGCGGTCGGAAGCAGGGGGCGCTTCAAAAACCTTCGCTCACGGCAAGGGCCCGCCGCAGATTGCGCAGCGAGAAACACACATTCTGAAATCAGGTCTGGCCCTTCGCCATCGTCTCGAGGACGTGAAGGGCCCAGCCATGGTGAGCGACCTCGTCACGGACCGGCAACTTCCGCAGGTCGAACCACTCCGCCTCCGCAAGGGCGTTCGAAAGCTTGAGTCGAGGCATCCGTTCGAGGTCGAGCTTGTTGTGGAACGACATGTGCCATGCGCCGCTGTTCCCCTTGAACGATTCGATGTGATCGAGCCGCGGTTTCAGACCGGTCAGGCCGAGCTGCTCCTCCAAGATCCGCGTCCCGGCGCGCTCGGGATGCTCGAGATAGGCCAGCTCATCGTCGGGCAAGAACCAACCGCTCTCGTTGTCATATTTCACCATGTCGCGGTACCGGACGAGCAGCACCTGGCCCTCGGCGAAAAGCGCGCCGTCGGCGACCAGCGTGTGGATCCGGCACTCGGTTTCCAATGAGAGATGCTCCCCGCAGTCTCGAGTCATCCGGACGGCAGTCTGGCCGGAAGTAATTTGCTCCGGTCGAAGGGCGCGCTCTGCGCGAGCGGTCCTACCGCTCCGGAGCCGGCGCGAGCGCGTATCGGGCCTGGAGCGCTTGCATCTCGATCGAGAATTGACGGATCGTCACGAGCATCGCGGCGACCAAGAGGCCTCCGACGAACCCCGCCAGACCGCCGGTCAGGACGCGGGCCATTGGCGTGGACTCGTAGTTGTTCACGCGGAAGAGCTGCGTGAATCCGTCGATTCCCATCGGGACCAATCCGAGGACCACGATGGCCACGCCCGCTCGCTCGGTTCCAACATGACTTGACCGGTGCTCGTGGACGGCCGGGCGAACATGGCTGCGACCACCCCGAGGTTCGCGAAGACGTACATCGATGTCATGCGCTCGTCGATCGGCATCTGGTTGCCATTCAGCCAGAAAGAGCGATAGAACAGCTGGTGGCATTGGGCGTCGCCGATCGTGTAGACGATCCGCGGGTAGAGCGGGAACGTCGCCCATATCGGCCCGAAGTCGACCACGTTCGCGCCGCCGGGATGATACGCGACGGCCGGGTATTGCGCGTATGGCCACGCGAACGAACCCGGTGGGACCAAGTACGGGCAGACGAATAGCGAGACGGTCCAAACTACGTTCAACACCAGGACCGCGAAGAGAGCACGGCTCCAAGTGAGTCGGGCCCAGAGGGCGGACTCCACGGGCCGCGATACCCACCGTTCGAGAATAAACCTTTGCCGCGAACGTCCGCGCGACGTCACTTCGCATAGCGCGCCGGGCTCCGGTCGAACGTCGCCTTGCAGGACGCGGAACAGAAGACGTACGTCTTGCCTCCGTAGACAGAGCTGCCCGCGGCCCGCTTCGGGTCGACCATCATCCCGCACACCGGATCTTTCTCCATGGTTCACCTCCTGCGTGTTAACGCCCTTCACAGTTGCGGCTTGAATCGCCGCAGCGTCATCGAGTTCATCACGACGGACACCGAGCTGAAGCCC
>VBLV01000134.1 GCA_005879045.1 Methanobacteriota archaeon
TGTCCGCGAGGCGCTTCGCCGCCCACCGCAGCGGTTCCCGTCCATGGCCGCCACCCTAACATATCTGCAGACGCGCCTTGACATTCCGATGTCTCGGTACCTGCACACGAGCGAGGTCCTCCAGTACGTGTTGCACCAGCGCACGTTCGACGATTTCGATCTCTTGATCAGCGGGAGCATTTCCGCGGTTCCGACGTAGGATTGATGGCCCGCATCGACTTCCCCGATCTGTGTCGTCTCGGAACGAGTTCCCAGAGCGCCCGGTCCCCGCGGTCGGCGCAATCGTGTTCCGAGATGGAGCTGTTCTCTTGGTCAAGCGTGGCGCCGAACCGAACCAGGGCCGGTGGAGCCTGCCGGGCGGGGCCTTGGAGATCGGAGAGACGGTGGAGGCGGCTGCGGTCCGCGAGACCCTGGAGGAGACCCGGGTCGATGTGCGGCCGGCCCGCGTCTTCGATGTTCGGGACTTCATCCAACTCGAGGGCACGAAGGTTCGCTGGCACTACGTCCTGATCGATGTCCTCTGTGAATACATCGGAGGGGATCCGTTCCCGGGTACGGACGCGGAGAACGCGCGCTTCGTCCCGCTCCGCGAGTTGGGCGAGTACGACGTTGCCTCGACGGCTCTTGAGGTCCTCCACGCGGCGTCGGCTCCGAGGATTGCCGCCGGCGAGTCCATCAGTCCCTGAATCGGCGACGGAGCTCGTGACCGAACCACATCGATATCTTTATCGCCGCTCGGAATGCTTTCGAGTCATGGCCGTCCCGATCCCAGCGCCGACCGGACCCCCCATTCCGTACTGGCCGAACGTCGTCGTGAAGCCCGACACGGTGCGCGGCATCCAGACCTATTACGTCACCCTGATCCTGGACATCATCTTCGGCGTCTTCGCGCTGATCGTGGGCCTCTCATCGATTCTGATTGTGACGTCGAATTCGGCGAGTGCGATTGCGGCGGCGGCGATAACCGGGTCCGCGGTGTGCGGCCTCGTCATCGTCTTTGTCATTAACTTCATCGTGAGCCTGATGGCCGTGATCCGGATGCACCACGGCGCCGACGAATACGGGCCACAGCACGCCGCGAACGCGAGGCGCGGAGTGTTGTTCAAGTGGATCGGCACGACGCTGTCGACGGTCGCCGCGATCCTGGTCGTGTACCTCGTCCTCGCCGGGAGCTCGGGCTTCTTGTTCGGCGGCCCGGCCCCAACGATCCTGTACGTGCCCCTCCTCATCACGATCTTCTGGACGGCGGGAGTGACGTCGAAAGGCCAGATGTATCGGTTCATGCTTCGGTCCCTGCAGCCCCCCGAGACGCGACGGTGGTCGGACATTGCCAGCATCTTGATTCCCGTGCTCGGTGTCATCGGAATCGGGGTCGTGGGCTCCGTCACGGCTCGAATCCTTCAGCTCTTGTCGGATCCTTCCGCTGCGACGGACCCAGGGGAGTCTTCGCGGCTGTTCTCGTTCTTGGTCGGCGGCGTCTTCCTCCCGCCCGGTTTTGCCCTCGTCGGGTATGTGGTGTTCTTCTGGATTGTCGGGAAGACGAAGGACCGTGTGTCGGCGGGCCTCGCTCATCTCTACGCGGCCGTCCCGGGGCCGTCGGCATGGAGCTATCCGTTGCCCCCACCGGGAGCGGCGCCGCCCTCCGTGGCCCCGCCCCCTGCGACGGCGCCTTCGCCGGTTTCTCCTGATGCCACGGTGCCTCCGGCGGCGAAGACCACTGCGTGTCCGCGGTGCGGCTTCCCGAGTCCATCAACGGCAGCGTTCTGCGCAAACTGCGGTGCGACGCTCTCCTCGTGAGAGCCGAACCTGATCCATGGGGAGGGATCTTTTGAAAACGATCTCGCAACTCCGGATGTACGCGATCAAGGAAGGCAAGATGGCGGAGTGGGTGGACGGCTGGACCCGAGGTGTCCTCCCTCTCCGGAGGAAATTCGGCTTCCGAGTCGACGGGGCTTGGTTGTCCCGGAGGGGAATCGGTTCATCTGGATCCTCTCGTACGATGGACCCGATGGGTTCGAGGCGAGGGACTCTGCCTACTACGACTCCTCGGACCGAAAGTCGATGAAACCGGACCCGGCGCCGCTGATCGAGAAAGCCGAGAGCTGGTTCGTGACCGCGGCGATCGAGCCTTCCCGCGAGGAATGACGGGCTATTGGTAGCCGACCACTTTCGTCAGAAAGTCGACGAGATCGGTCGTCTGGACCACGGACCCGCAGTATTGGCAGTTCCTCAGGGTCGCGAGCGTCGTCTCGCCGGTGATGTGGATGTGCCCTCCGCATGTGGGACAGGTGTAATCCGTCGCGATTCCCGCTTTCCGCACTTGGTCGACGAGGTCATTCACGTTGACGTGGACCTGGGTCACGATCTGTCGTCGACCGAGCCTCCGGACCTCGCCGGCTTCCTTCCACATGCCGAGCTCCTGGTAGATGCCGGCCGCGGACTCGTGGTCTTCGGCCTCGATGAGGTTTCGAACCTGGGCCAACTTTTGGGTCCGGCGGAAGTCTTCGGCCATCGTGACCGCCCTGCCTGCGGTCCCTGGATGAAGTCGAATGCCGCCAAGGATGTATTCTTGACCGAACACGACGGCCGTGTGTCCTCGGGAGATGAATGTCCAGGCCCAACGGTCGAAGCACTCCCAGGAGCAAATGGTTTGGTACGGCGAAACCGCCGGCACACGCGGCAACATGGACTCCGGCGATCGCGCGGATCCCGCCGGATGGGTATTCGCGTAGCCCGCGACCATCTGGCAGTTCTCACACAATTCGGTTCCGCACACCATGCAACGGGTTCGGCTCAGACGCCACCGGCGGAAGCCGCAGCGTTCGCATTTTCCCAATCGGTTCGAGTCTCCTGGAATCCACCGTTCCTTTCTGAGGATTGAAAGGTTTCGGTGGAATCCCCCGGAAAGCCTCTCGCTCGGGAGCAGGCGCCGAAAAACTCGAACCTTAGAATTCGGACGGCTCGTCCTCGAACTGTTCCGGTGGAATGTAGCGTCGGGGTCGGCTAACGGGGCGCGGTTTTGCCGACGCCGGGGTGACGTTGGACGCCTGACGACTCGTCTCCGGGCTCTTCCGATGGGATCTGTGCCGTCGGCTCCGGCTGGAACGACGCGAGACCGCGAACGCGATGACGAGCAGACCGAGGGCCAACCCAGGGCCCAAGATGGCGGGAAACCACTCGGCCGGCAGGGAGGGCAACGATGGCGGTGGGGCGTTAGGCTCCGCCGGACCCGGCGTGCCGGTCCCGAATTCGGGAGCCCAGCCGACCCTTGGCGTGCCCCCACCGACGCCCTGCGCCCCGTTCGATGCGGACACCGACGTCCACTGCGACTCGTCCCAGTTATCAACCACGTTGAGCGCGCCGAACAGCCGATCCATGTCTCGCGCCCAGGGGACCCCTTTGGTCGCGGCGCTGATCGAGAAACCCCACGCCGCGCTGAATTCGTCCTCGACGCGGCCTTGCGGGCCGAACTCCGTTTCGATTGCGTAGACCGACCACGCGGTGTCGTCTACGGCGTACGCGCCGTAATCCTGGAAAGCGCGAGCGAGAATCTTCGCGGGCTCCGTCTCGAGTCCGAGGCCGTCAATGTTCACGGATGCCGGGATCGCCAAGAGCGAACCCATGCGGAGGGCTGAGGCCGTGCCTCCATAGCACGTCGAGGCGCAGCTGTCCGCCTGACTCGCCG
>VBLV01000071.1 GCA_005879045.1 Methanobacteriota archaeon
TTCCCTCCGCGGGCCGTGTGCCCGACGTGCGGCCGCCGGTCCGTCGGGAAGATGCAACGGATTCGTCTCGCAGGCAAAGGGGCCGTCGTCACGTACACGGTCATCCATGATGCGCCGGCCCAGTTCGAGATGCAGAAGCCGTACGTGATGGCAATCGTCCAGATGGACGAGGGGGTCCGGCTGACCTCACAGCTGATCGACGTCAAGCCGGAGCACGTCAAGATCGGGATGAAGGTCCAGGCGACGTTCCGGAAACTCGGTCAGGAAGGCGAGGCCGGCGTCATCCACTACGGATACAAGTTCCGGCCGATGGCGTGAAGGTTCGACCGGCTCCGTCACCTCATTCTTCGACGAAGCCAATCTTAGGATTCAGGGCGAGCTTAGAACCCGCTTGCGACGACATGTGATGCCGGATTCCGTAGCGAAGGAAGGCGAGCAGGATGAACACCGCGTCCTCACCTCTCGATGTCAGTCGATATGCGACCTTCTCCTTCGTCACGACCCGTTCCACGAGACCTTCCTGCTGCATCTGCCGAAGTCGGCGGGCGAGGACCCGCGGCGTCAGCCCGGGATTGTTGCGCAAGATCTCCCCGAACCGCGTCAACTTCAGGAACGCCATGTCGCGCAGGATGAGCAACGTCCACTTGCGTCCGAGCCACTTGACGCTCTCGCGGATCGGGTCCGCTTGGTACGCCAGGAGCGGGTAGATCTTTCGTTCTTCCTCCCTCGGCTCAGTCCGCCTGCGCGCCACTATCCGTCCGGCCCCTACCAGGCCTATATACTATCCATTGGATATCACTTTGCGCGACCGAGAGTGGACGATGGCACGGAAGACGACCCGAACGGAATCAGGCGAGGACGGATCGATGGCCTTCTCTGAGTTTTCCAGTAGCGATCCGGCCGCGACCCGAAATTTCCTGGAGAGGGTCTTCGGCTGGCGCTTCGAGTCCGTGAAGTTCCCGATGGGCGACTACCTTTCCTTCCGGACGCCCGGCGGCGGGCAAGGCGGAATCCGACCGGCGCAGGCGAAGGAGATCCCGGGGAGCACGAGCTACGTGCGCGTCGACGACCTCGATGCGGCGCGGAAGAAGGTCGAGCGGGCGGGTGGGCAGATCGTCCTGCCGCGCGTGGACGTCCCGGGCATGGGGAGCTTCTTTTGGTTCCGCGCGCCCGGTGGCCCGATCCTCGCGGCATGGCAAGATGCGCCCGCGTTGCCGACGGAGCGTGATTGAATGTCGAATGCGAAGGAAATTGTGATGGCGTATCAGAAAGCACTGGGGAAAGGCGACTTTGCGGGCGCACGAAAGTACATGCACGACGATCTTTCGTTCGTGGGTCCCTTCGAGTCGTTCAACCGACCGGAGCCGTACCTGGAAGCATTGGGAAAGCTGCATCATATCGTCGCACGCGTCGAGCCGAAGAAGACGTTCGTCGACGGCGACGACGTCTGTCTCTTGTACGACATGGTGACGAACACTCCCGCGGGGACGGCGTTCATCTGCGAGTGGTACCGGGTCCGGGGCGACAAGATCGGCTCCGTCCGCGCTGTCTTCGACGCCCGGCCGTTCGCGCCGAGGCCAGAGATGACCGAGAAGTCGAAATACTTCACCACGGACTTCTTCGGGTTCTTCAGTGACTTGGCGAAGAACAACAGCAAAGAATGGTTCACGAAGAACAAGGAACGTTACGAGAACGCCGTGCAAGAACCGAGCTTGCGGTTCATTCGCGACGCCGGGCCGCGGCTCCAGAAGATCAGCCCGTATCTCGTCGCCGATGCCAAGCCGTTCGGCGGGTCTCTATCCCGCATCTATCGGGACATCCGGTTCTCGCCGGACAAGAGCCCGTACAAGACGGAGGTCGGAATCCATTTCTCTGGCACGCGAAGGCGCCCGGGCCGGAGGAGATGGCGCCCGGTTACTATCTCCACATGCAATCGGGCGAGACGATGGCCCATTCGGGCGTCTGGCATCCCGACGCGCCGATATTGAAGAAGATCCGCGATCGGATTGTCGATGAACCGGACGCGTGGAGGAAGGTCATCCGGAGCCGGGTCGCCGTCGAGGGCGACTCGCTCAAGCGGCCTCCGCCCGGCTACGACCCGAATCATCCGTTCATCCAGGACCTGCGACGGAAGGACTTCGTCTCCAGTCGGAGCTTCCGTGACCACCAAGTCACGAGCCCGCAGTTCCTCGACTCGTTCATCGAGGCGTGCGAGTCGATGGACCCGCTGAACCGCTTCCTGGCGGGAGCGATCGGCCTCCCCTGGTAGGTCCGGGACTCGACGCGTCGGCCGCGGCGGGCGCGTCCTCATTATCGGAAGAGAAACAATTCAGACTGATTCAGCGACCTTTATGCCTCAGAAACCGAATACATGTGCGGGGAGGCGGAGGACCGATGGGGAACGGTCCAGAAGGGGGCTCAAGGGCATCGAGGCCGGCGCCATCGCCGGCGTCGGCGGTCAACGGTCCGCGAGGCATTCGTCGGTTGGCGCGACTCAAGGAATGGTTTTTCCACAAGCCGAAACCTGAGGTCGTCCACGCGCCGCCGCCGATCATGCGCCACCAACCCGATCCGCCCGCCGTCGTCCTCTCGTGCGAGCGGTGCGGCTTCGACTACACGATCACGCGAGTCGAGATCAGCGGCAGGCCGGGCGTCGTCTGGACCTGCGAATGCGGGAGCGAGTTCATCCCACCCGGGGGCCCGGAGTCCTTCAACCTCGTCCGGCCGTGATCCGGCTCACGGACGCGGCGTGCGATAGATGCCTTCGACCGAAGGTCGCCACCGCGGGGTCGTCCAGTACAGGCCCAATCCGATGTACACGAACAGCAGGACCGCGATCACCGCGGCCTCCAGCGAGACGACGAGCGACCCGCTCATGTCCCGCAACGAGTATCGGTACAGGAAGTACGAGAACGTGACCATCGCGATTCCGCCGAGGAGCGCGCCGAGCGTCCGGATCCGCGAGCGCGTGAAGAACCATCGAAGGAAGGCGATCCCGAAGTTCGAGACGCCGAGGAGCCCCCAGAACAGCCCGGCGCTCACGATCAGGCCCTCCGGAGGCCGGAAGGCGGCTCGACCGGCTAGGATCTGATCCCACCAGCGCCGCAGCTCCGTGAGCAAGTTGCCGTTCAGGAAGAAGACGACGCCCAGGACGAGGAAGAAGAACGCGACCCCGAAGAGGCCCACGAAGTCGGGCGTCCGCGGCCGCGGGACGTACACCGGCCGGAGGGGAGCGGCGCGGGGCAACGGCGGCGCGGGCGTGGGCGATCCAGGAGTTGCGGAAGTGGCGGGCGCCGCCTCCGTGCCCGCTGTGGTCAAGGAGGCCCCGCAATACAGGCAGAAGCGGGAGGTTTCCTTGTTCATCGTGCCGCAGGCGTCGCAACGCATCGCCCAATCCCGGGCCCGCATACGAGAGTCGGGGCTTTGAACTTTGGGTCGCGGCCCGTCGATGTTATCGTAACAGGAAATAATCGACCGCGGCGCGCCCCAACACCGCGACGACCCCGGTCAATGTGATCGCGGCAATGCGGGTCATCGCCCGGGTCTCGAACGGCCACGTCGGCAGGGTCTGGATCCGGCGTTCCTCCTCCCGGTGCAGAAGCATCCTGTGCGTGCGGAGGAGCAGGTCTCGTACTTCGTGGAGGCTGGGTTCCGACGTCGGGTTTCCGGCGGTGAGCGGCGCATAGACATCGCCTGCCCGTGAGCTCGCGGTCTCCACGGCGCGACGCTTCTCCGCCACCATGAGCCGATGGATCGAGAGGAGCGGGAGGAACAACAGCCCCGCGCCGAACAGGATCAAGACGACCAGGAACGCCAGGTACGCCGGGCGGACGGGATCCGGGCTCAGTGTCACCTCGGCGATGATGATTGCGAGCGCCCCGAAGTAGTAGAAGGTGGCTCCCAAAGAGAGCGATCCAAGCGGGCGCAGCCCGATCATCGGATCTTCGACGGCGGGTCGGAGACGGAGCGCCTCTCGTCCGATTCGATGAACGCCCCAAATGGTCGCGACGTAGTTCCAGATCACCTGCGCATCCACGAAGGGGAGGAAGAGCAGGTTCAAGCCGAGAATCAGGAACTCAACGAATCCGAACCCGGGCGGCATCGGTTCGAGGAGCAGCAGGAAGAAGAACAGGCCGAAGGCCACGGCGAGCCCAATCACGGGGAGCCGCCAGTACAGGTGGCCGAAGATCCGACGGACCCCCGCCTTGCCGTCCGGCAGGAGCGGAGCGATCTCATTCGCATAGCGGGCGATGTGAAGTCTCGAATGTCGCACGAGCCACAGTAGGTACAGATTGAACCCGATCGAGAGGATGATCAGCGGGATCGATCGCCAGAGCGGGAGTGCGAGCGCGTCGCCGAAGATTTCCGCAACGGTCTGGTTCCATTCCCCGCCGTTCTCGATCAGGCGCGCGAGGAAGTAGCCCGGCCCGGTCGCCAGGAGGGCAACGATTGTGGACGTCACGAGGTACGGGAGCGGGACCGCCGCGATCGCATGCTCGACGACGGTGGGCCGCTCGAGACCGACGGCGCCCTCTCCCCCGGACTTCCCGATCGAAACGATGCGGCTCGATGGCAATCCAGGAGTATAAGACCGTGCCGGCCTCGTCCCATCGTATCTGAATCTATGCCTCCTCGCGGAGCGACATTACGTTCTAGAAGGAGTTTGAAAGGTTCGATGAACGTCCCAATACGGTCAAGTAGCCTCGGGAATGCGCCGAGCGCGAGGTGAACGACACATGGCAGCAACCGAAATCCGGTCGTGGCCGGCGCGGGCCGCGTCCTCGTGGCGCGCGCTGGAGCGGATGCCGGCGTACCAAGTGCCGATCGTCCTCGGCGGGGCCCTCGCGGCCCTCGTCGGTGCCGTCGCGCTAGGTGTCGCCATCGTGGCGGAGTGGGTGCTCGGGATTTCGTGGGTCCGGGCGCTGTTGCTCATCGCCTTCGGCGCCTTGGCCTTGATCGGGTACAAGGTGACGCGGGCGAACCTGCGGAACGGTGCCGTCGTCGCGGGGATCGCAGGCACCGCCCTGATCGTCGTGGCGGGCGGGATGGTGGGCCTGTTGGCGGGCCTGCTCGTCTTCGCGGGCGCGTTGTGGGGGCTGTTGAAGTCCTTCTGAGGACTCCCCCCTCTCGATTTTTTCATCCACGCGGGTGAGAGAATTGCACCTCGAGTTCGTCGCGGTGCGCGAGAGCCAGGCTTCGCGGATCCTTCCAAGAGACGTCCCGCAACCCGGGTCTTCCTGATCCTCTTCGAGCAACCTCGACTGCCGGTCGCGGAATCGGCCTACCGCGGGCGATCAGGAAGAACGACTCGTGACATCGGCCTTCGGGGTTCCGACGCGGTGCGTCGGGAGCTCCCACATGAGGCCGCGCCCGACCGGACGACGGATCACATCATCGCGGCCTTCCAGTTCCTCGAGGAGGATTTCCGCGTCGTCGTCGGTCGTTCCGAGGACCGCCGCGAGCTCGGTGGTGGCCAGCATGCCATATCGTTGGATCAGATTCAGCGCTGTCTCCTCGTTCGCTTTGATGGGTGCGGCCTCCAGGTGAGGATCCACGTCCCTCAGGATCTCCTCGAACGCATCCCAGGGCCGCCATCCGTCCACGTGCCGGGTCTCGTCGTCTCGTCGAATGACGAACGTCGGGAAACCGCTGATGCCCAGCGTCTGGCATTCGTCTCGGTCTCGCTGGAACGCCTCGTTGGCGGTCCCGTCGTCCAGGGCCTGGACGAACGCGTCGACCTTGAGGTTGGACTCCTTGGCGACCTCCGCTTGGACGGCCCTCGAATGAATGCCTCGTCCCTCGAGGCACCACGCCTCCCGCAAGCGACGGAGATAGCGCCAACCTTGATCGGGTCCTTGGACGAATTGAAGTCGTCCGACGAATCGAGCATCGCGTCCGCGTTCATCGGCATCCGATGTTGGCTGGACACGGCCTCGAAGAACGTGCGGACGGAATCTTTCCAGCGGCCTCCAGACATCCTCGCCCACTGTTCTCGCACGGGGCTGAAGTCTTCGAACAGGCCACCTTGGCGCGTCTCGATCTCGACCTTGTCCGGGTATCGGACCTCCAAACGGCGGACGGTGGGCTCGAAGCCCCAGCACCAGATGTTGTGCGGGTCCGTGTACCAGATGACGCGGATCGGAGAGCCCATGGAGTCTCGCCCCGCCTAAGCACCGGTTTGCTAAGTAGTCCTCGGTTCGGATGGTCGGAATCCTTA
>VBLV01000072.1 GCA_005879045.1 Methanobacteriota archaeon
TATCTCATCCAGGCCCGCCTGGAGGCGGAAGGGATCGTCGAGAAGCCCGACGTCGTCGGGGCCGTGTTCGGCCAGACGGAAGGGCTCCTCGGCGAGGAATTGGACTTGAGGGACCTGCAGAAGAGCGGCCGCATCGGCCGAATCGAGGTCGACGTCCAGAGCAAGAAAGGACGCAGCGAAGGCACGATCCTGATCCCGTCCTCGCTGGACCAGGTCGAGACCTCGATCCTGGCGGCGGCGCTCGAAACGATCGACCGCGTCGGCCCGTGCAAGGCCACGATCAAGGTCGACAAGGTCGAGGACACTCGCGTGACGAAGCGGAACAAGATCATCGAGCGAGCCCGCTCCCTGCTCTCGTCCATGGTCGAGGAGTCGAAGACCTCCGGGTCGGACCTCCTCGACGAAGTGCGCCAGAGCGTGCAGGTGTCCGAGATCGTTTCGTTCGGAGCCGAGCGGCTTCCCGCCGGACCGAACGTCGCCGACAGCGACGCGATCATCATCGTCGAAGGGCGCCAGGACGTCCTGAACCTCCTTCGCTCGGGGATCAAGAATGCGATCGCCGTGGAAGGCACGAACGTCCCGAAGACGATCCAGGAGCTCTCGAAAGAACGGGCGCTCACCGCCTTCGTCGACGGCGACCGCGGCGGGGACCTCATCCTGAAGGAACTCCTCCAGGTGGCGGAGGTCGACTTCATCGCCCGCGCCCCGCGTGGCAAGGAAGTCGAGGAGCTCACGCAGAAGCAGATCATGAAGTGCCTGCGCAACAAGATTCCCGCGGACCAGTACGTCGAGATGTACGGCCTCTCCGGCCAAGTGTACAAAGCGGAGTCCGAGTTTCCGGAACCAAAGCCGGCGGCTGGGCCGCAACCCCGTGCCGAGCCGAGGCCTGAGTTCCGGCCGGAACCGCGAGAGCCGCGGGAACCCCGCGAGGAACGGCCGCCGGCGCCTCTGACGCCGACGACGAAGGTCCTCAACCCGAAGCTTGAGAAGTACCGTGACATCCTGCTGCAGCTCGGCGGCTCCTCGACCGCCCGCCTCCTGGACGAAGGGGACGGCGTCGTGACGGAGGTCCCGGTACGGGAGCTCGTCGAGACGCTCAAGACCGCGAAGCAGACCCGCGCCGTCGTCTTCGACGGCATCATCACGCAGCGGATCCTCGACATCGCATCCGAGATGAACATGCACTCCATCGTCGGCACGAAGATGGGGACGATCACGAAGCAGCCCGCGGGCGTCGAGGTCTGGACGCGGAGCGACTTGGCACCATAAACGAGGTGGAGCGTATCGCGCGAACGAAGATGGTCACCGCCGAGGAAGGCTTTGCCCTTGACGACTTCGAGACGACGGCGGACATCGCGATCCCGGACGACCCGTTAAAGCGGGTCGTGGGCCAGGACGAGGCGATCGCCCTCGCGCGGATCGCGGCGAACCAGCGTCGGCACTTCCTGCTCGTCGGCCCGCCCGGCACGGGCAAGTCGATGATCGCCCAAGCCCTCTCCCTCCACCTGCCTTCCGTCACGGAAGAAATCCGAGTCGTCCATAATCCGGAGAACCCGGAACGGCCCCTGATCGAGGTGAAGCAGCGGGACGAGGTCCTGCAAGAGCAGAATCGGCTCGCGGGCGCCGAAGGCGACCTGATCGATCCGAAAGAAGCGCCGATCAACGTGGCGGAGCGGCTCGGCTACAAGTGCGTCCACTGCGGGACGTACTCCTCGCCGACGGACCGCATGTGCCCGAAGTGCGGGCGACCGAAGGCGGCCTCCCAGGCGAATGTCGGGAATCCGTTCGGCGACTTGCTCGGCGGCATCTTCGAGGTCACGTTCGCGCAGCTCCAGGGCAGGGACCGCGTGACGACGACCCGGCAGCAATTCGGCAAGGAAGAGGTCGTCGTTTACGAGCGGGCGGGCGACATGATCCGAGTGCTCGACCAGAAGGCGCTCGAGAAGCGTCGAGAGGTGGAGAAGGAGAGCCCCCGCAAGGTCCTCGTCCCGATCACCCGGCGGCCGTTCGTCCTCGCGACGGGGGCGAGCGAGACAGAACTGCTCGGCGACGTGCGTCACGATCCGTATGGTGGCCATCCGCAACTCGGTACCCAACCGTACGATCGCGTCGTCGCGGGTGCGATCCACGAAGCCCACCAGGGCGTCCTATTCATCGACGAGCTGCCGTTGCTCGGCCATCTCCAGCGATTCATCCTGACCGCGATGCAAGAGAAGCGCTTCCCGATTTCGGGCCGGAATCCACAGAGCGCCGGTGCGAGCGTCAAGGTCGAAAGCGTCCCCTGCGACTTCATCTTCGTCGGCGCATGCAACATTCAGGACCTGCCGCACATCCTGTCGCCGTTGCGGTCCCGCATCACCGGAGGCGGGTACGAAATCCTCGTCGAGACGACGATGCCCGATTCCGACTCGAATCGAGCGAAGCTGGCCCAATTCGTCGCCCAGGAGATTGCGGTCGATAAGCGAATCCCGCCGGCCTCGCGGGACGCGGTCGGCGTCGTGATCGAGGAAGCCCGACGACGTGCGAAGACCTTGGATAACAAGGACAAGGCCCTCAGCCTCCGGCTGCGGGAACTCGGCGGGCTGATCCGGTCCGCGGGCGACATCGCGGTCACGGAGCAGGCGAAGCGGATCGAGGCGGATCACGTTCAGCGGGCGATCAAGGTGTCCCGCTCGATCGAAGATCAGATCCGGGAGCGATACGGGTCGTACACGGCCGGCGTCGGGACGGACCTCTCGCCCGCGCAGCGCGAGGCGTCGCCGTATCACTACTGGAACGAGCACAAGGCGGACGACGTCCAGGGCTACCAGTGAGCGCCGGCGTCAGAGCCGTTTGAACATTTTGTAGCCGTCTTCGCCGTCCGTATAGAACTTCTCGAGGACCCCCGCGATCTCGAAACCGTATCGCTTGTAGAAGGCGATCGCCTCATCGTTCGAGATTCGCACCTCGAGTTCGATCTGCCGGATGCCTCGCATTGCGCAGACCTGGACGAACGCGTTCATCAATTGGCTTCCGATCCCCCGCTTCCGGAAGCTGGACGTCACCGCGAACATCAGGATGCGCGCTTGGCCGTCTGCGCTGATCACGGAGGCGAGAAAGCCCACCGGATGGCCATCGAGGTCGGCGACGAGGAAGCCGTCCCGCCACCAGCGATGGATGTCGAGGTAGAGCGAGGTCGGATAGTTCTCGCGCAACGCTTCCCGGACGATCGACGCCACCGCGGGGATGTCGTTCGGGACGAAAGGCCGGACCCGCACCGGAGCGGACCGAAGGGTCCGGCCCACTTGAAAATGACGGTCGTCGGCAGTCTCATGTCCCCTTGTGGCGTTCGACGGCCGTGCGCGTCTTCATCGAGCTCTCCGGGGAACACCCGACGCTCCCCCGGGCGGAGGCCCTCGCCGCGATGGATTCAGAGCGGGTCGAGGTTCGGAGCGCGACGTTCGGGCCTCAACTCTTGCGCCTCGATGTCGTCGGCCCCGTGGAGCGAGCGGCGCATCGACTCGGCCTCGCTCATGTCGTCTGCGAGGAGCTCGCCTCCGGGGATCTCGATGCGATCCGCGCGTACGCGTCGGCTCAGGAACTGGGTGGCCGTACGTTCCGGGTTCGTGCACACGGCCTCGACGTCGACCTGGACCCGCGCGCGGTCGAAGCACCGCTCGGCGCGGATCTCGGCAAGACGGGTCGGGTGGATCTCGACGCGCCGCAGCTCGACTACCGCGTTCTGCTCGGCGAAGAGTTCGTCCTCGGTCAGGTCCTGCATCGCGTCGATCGCTCGCGGCTGGAAGCGACGAAAGTCGCGAACCGACCGTTCTCCCTTCCGATTTCCCTCCACCCGAAGTTCGCTCGGGCCCTTGTGAACCTCGCTCGCGTGCCGATGGCGGGAACCATCCTCGACCCGTTTTGTGGCACGGGAGGAGTCCTCTTGGAGGCCGCGGAGCTGGGACTTCGGAGTGTCGGCATCGACCGGGAGCGTGACATGGTCCTGGGGACGCGGAAGTCCCTCCGGTCCGCGGGAGGAGCTCCCGATCTGGCCGTTGCGGATGCCGGGCGGCTCCCCTTGCGGCCGGGGATGGTCCTTGGCAGATCCGCCGTACGGACGGGCCGCGTCGACGCGGGGCGAGGGGATCGACCGACTCTACGCGCGCGCCTTCGACGCGTTTGCGGAACTCCTCCCGCGCGGCGGCCATCTGGCGATCGTGCTCCCGAGCGAGAAATGGATTGAGCGCGGATCCAAATCGCTCGAACTCGTCGAGGCCCATGCGCTCCGGGTGCACCGGTCGCTCGTCCGTCACTTCTGCGTCTTCGTCAGGGCGTGATTCGGAGGTCGACCGACAGCTCCGGGCGGATCAGACCATCGGTCGTCCTTGCGGTGAC
>VBLV01000073.1 GCA_005879045.1 Methanobacteriota archaeon
AAATCCTTGACGGGCTCTCCGGAAATCCACACCTTGCGGATGTTCTCGGGCTCCGCGAGGATTCCAATCCGGTCCAGCGGACTCTTCGCGAGGGCGAGGAAATCCGCGTCGTAGCCGGCCTTGAGTTGTCCGGACTTCGGGGCTTGCGGGCCGATCGTGAGCGGCCCCGTGGCCGTCGCCGCCTCGATTGCATGGACGGGTTTCATGCCCGCCTCGACCAGATGCCCGACCTCGTGGCCGTTCAGACCCCATCCGGCCGCTCCGCCGGCGGACGTGAAGATGTCGGACCCGGTGGCCATCTGCACCCCTTTACGAATAGCGATGCGCAACGCCTTCTGATGCTGTTCGTTAATCGCGACGGCCTTCCGGTACGCATACTCGGCAATCCCCGCCTCTTTGCCCACTCGGACCAGGCGGTCGATGATGAACCGCGTGGGAACGAGGATCGCATCGCGCTCCCGCATGAGGTCCGCCGCTTCCTCGTCGAGGAACGTGCCGTGCTCGATCGTCCGGCATCCTGCGCGGAGCGCGGCCATGATGCCGGGCTTGCCGTGGCAGTGGGCGGCGACGACCCGGTCCGCCCGCGCCGCCTCGGCGACGATCGCCTCGAGCTCCTCTCTCGAGAATTGCGCGTGAACCGGATGGTCCAGTTCGCTCGCGACCCCGCCCGAGGCGAGGACCTTGATGACTCTCGCCCCGACGCGGAGCTGCATCCGAACTCCTTTCAGGCACTCCGGGACTCCGTCGCAAAGATATGAGAAACCAGTGCGACGCAACACGTCGTGAATGAAGTCCAGCGGGAAGGAATGGAGATCACCGTGGCCTCCGGTCTGGCTCAGGGCTCCACCCGCTCCGTAGATGCGCGGGCCCCGAATCGTCCCTTCCGCGACGACGCGGGCCAAATGGACGCCGAGCCCGGAGAGCTCCCGGATGCTCGTGAATCCCGCGAAGACCGCGACCTCCGCATCTTTCGTCGCCCGGGCCGCCAACACCGCGGGAGGCGTCCGGGCAATCTCCTCCACGTTCAGGGTCCGAATCCCCATGAAGTGACCATGGACGTCCCACATTCCCGGCATCAGCGCGGGCACGTTGAGCACCGTCGCACCTGCCGCCGACGGCGCGCCTTCGATCGGACCCGCATACGCAATCGTCGGACCGTCGACGACCAGCGCCCCGTTCTGGATCGGATCCCCACGTCCCGGGATCAGCACGTCCGTTTCGATCCGCAGCATCGAGTTGGCAATCGCGGGCGAACGCAAGAACGTAGCGGCGCGGCGTGACACCGAGAACCTTATGGGTGGGCCCCCGTTCCCGCGGGCCATGGCCGGACTCGCGCCGCCGGAAGTCGATCGGGCGCTCGAAGCCCGGTTCCCCGACGCGCTCGAGTACACGCGCCGCCTGCTGCGTCAGCCCTCGGTGAGCGCGACCGGCGAAGGGATCCGTGAGTGTTCGGAACTCGTGCGGCAGATGATGGCGGACATCGGTTGCAAGACCCGGACCTGGTCGAAGGGCGGCCACCCGCTCGTCATCGGCGAGCTGGACGTCGGCGCGCCCATCACCCTGATCGTATACGAGATGTACGACGTCCAGCCGGTCGGCGACCTGAACGCATGGCAGGCCCCGCCGTTTGCGGCGGAAATCCGCGACCTGCCCGGAGTCGGCAAGGCCATCATCGCCCGCGGCTCGACGAACTCGAAGGGAGCCCTCGCGAACCATCTCTTCACCTGGAAGACGATCCGAGACGTCGACGAGATGCCCGTGAACCTGATCATCCTCGCCGAGGGCGAAGAAGAGATCAGCAGTGCGAACTTCATCGGATACATCCGGACGCACCGCCGCGAGTTGAAGGCGGACGCCGCGATCGCGAACGACTATTCCGAGGACCTTCGCGGCGTGCCGACGATTTACCTCGGGGTCAAGGGATGTCTCTACCTGACCGTCTGGTCGCGCGGGAACCCGCAGGCCGGCGGGCCGATGGACAGCGAAATCCACAGCTCGAACGCGGTGTGGATCGGCTCACCCGTGTGGCGGCTGCTCCAGGCCCTCAGCACGTTGGTCGACGAGAACCAGCGGCCCGCGATCGATGGCATCTGGGAGGACGTCGTCCCGCCGACGCAGGCCGACTTGGCGATGGTCAAGACGCTCGCGAAGACGTTCGACCCCTCCGCATGGCTCCAGGAGGAGCGGACGGCGAAATTCAAATTCGACCTGCCGAAGGACCAGCTCTTGCTGAAGTACCTGTTCGAGCCGACCGTGAACATCTGCGGCATCTACTCCGGGTACATCGAACATGGCGGCACGAAGACGGTGCTCCCGCACGAAGCGTATGCGAAAATCGACATCCGCTTGGTCAAGGCCATGACGGTCGAGGCAACGCTGCGGAAGCTGCGCGACCATTTGAAGAAACGAGGGTATGACGACCTGCGAATCGAGGTCCACGGGCCCTACGGTCCGGCGAAGACGGACCCGGAATCGTGGATTGCGAAGGCCGCAATCGAGGCCGTTCAGGCGAATGGGAAGGAGCCCGAGGTCTGGCCTTCGAGCGGGGGAACGATGCCCGCGTTTGCCTTCGACGAGTACCTGAAATTGCCGTGGGTGTCGACCGGGCTGGGGCACGGTTCTCGGGCCCACGCCCCGAACGAGTACGCCTCGATCGACGGAATGAAGCGGTTCATGGCCGGCGAAGCGACGCTCCTCTACGCGGCCGCGAAGCGGGCGCCGAAACGACCGCGATAGGCGTTTCGAAAACCGCGCTGAAAACGCCGTCAAAATCGCGGCCCCAAAATGGTCCTTCTCACATGGAGAAAATCAACTCATTCTCAAGGTCAGATTTTCAGCGCGACACCTATAAATAGCGTCATCCAGGATGGGCCGATGGAATGTCTACGGAGAATACTCCTCAGGTGGATTCATGCGTCTTTTGATCCGCGACATTCGCGGGGACGAGAAAGGGGTCGCCTCGACCGTCGGCACGATCATGGCCCTCCTCGTCTTCCTCACGTTCCTGAGCCTCATCGTGAATCAGTATGTGCCCGTCTGGATGAAAGACTCCGAAGCGTCCCATATGAACGGCGCGTTGGGCCAGTTTGGCGGTCTCAAAGGGGCGATCGACCTCCAGATCCTCGCGGCGCAGGCCGCCAAGATTTCCGGGACCCACTACATCCCCGTGACGTCCTCGTCCGCCGTGAGCCTCGGGGTCGACGGCGTTCCGATTTTCGCGGCTTCGACGCTCGGCACGATCCAGTCCTACCCGGACGCGGGGCCCTTCACCGTGACGTTCGACTACCTCATCCGGGGCGTATCCACGCGAGTCCAAGAACAATCGAACGGGTCCATCGAGCTGGACGTCGCGAACCGGTACTATGTCCCGCAGAGAATCGCGTACGAAAACGGCGCGATCATCCGGTACCAGTCGGACGGCCAGGTCATCCGGGCCCAGCCCACGTTCTCCGTCTTGAAGACGAACAACACCCTCGACGTCTCGTTCGGCCTGGTCAGCCTGTACGGTGCCGGCAGCGTGTCCGGGACCAGCACCGAGGTCGTGAACACGCAGGTGTTCGCGTTCGCCCGCCAGGACTATCAGGGATTCCCCGCCAACGCGGTGATCTGGGTCAACTACACCTCGCGGTACGGCCTCTCCTGCTACCGTTTCCTCAACCAACCCCTCGCCAACGCCCTCGGCCTCTGTGTGACGTTCACGCAGCCCCCGCTCGACATCTCTTACATCGGGAAGACCGGTCTAGGCGCGGTGGTCTATTTGGTTTCCGCACGTTACAACCCGTCGGCCCAGACGTACACGATGCGCCTCGAGATTCACAATTCAGCCCTCCTCGCCCTGAGCGTCTTCCGCCTCCAGCACGCCCAGGTCCAGGTCGGCGTGGGAGATACGACACCGAACGTTCAGTTCTGAGGTGGAACACAGATGCCGA
>VBLV01000074.1 GCA_005879045.1 Methanobacteriota archaeon
ATTCGCGCCGGCGATTTCCAGGAGAGGAGCCACGCGAGGCCGAGTCCGATGCCGAGGTGGCCCAGCAGGAACATCGGCGGCCGATATACGACCTGCTCTTGAGCCTGTCGTGCTCAATTTGATATTCGTCTTGGACCATCGCACGGGCACCATGGAGTCTCGAAGCCACGTTTGGTCCGACTTCAGCTTCGTGGTTTCGAGCGGCTACCGCGAAAGGGTCCTCTCGTCCCTAGCCCCGAAGCCGAAGGTCCCCCGGCAGCTCGCCGAGGAGACGGATCTCCGGATTGTCCACGTGAGCCGCGCGCTGCGCGAACTCTCGGGTCGCGGGCTGGTCGAGTGCCTCACGCCGGACGTCAAGGCCCGCGGCCGGCTGTACGGCCTCACGCCGGACGGGGCGGCCCTCCTCAGCGAATTGAACGGGTCTCGGCGCTACGTCACCCCGACCCTCCGAGAGCCCGCCAAGGAAGGGTTCGTGCCGAAGATCCGGGGCTCGAGCGTCGTGCGATTCCTGGAGTACTTGCGGAAGACGCGCGGTCGCGGCGTCGTGTCCGAGGCGATCGCTTCGTGGTCGGTCGATGCGGACAAGCTCACGGAAGACACGTGGCTTTCGGTCGAGGCGTGCGCGCAGCTCCTCGAAATCGTCGAGACGAAATTCGGCGACGGGAGTTACGGCTACATCCGGAAGCTCTTCTCCGGAGCGATGAGTACGTTTCCGACCGTGCTGGAGCAGCTCTCGAAGGCGATTCCCTTGACCGCCTTGGCGGAGCGCGCGCCGATCGTCTACGCGAAAGAGTGGAACTACGGTCGGCTCGAGGTGGCGACCGAGCGCCGCAAGATCGTGTTCCGGCACTTCGACTGGATGCCCACGCCGGCGATGTGCGCGATGTTCCACGGGATCTACGAAGGCGGCCTTACGTATCGGGGCGTCAAGGGCAAAGTAACGAAGACGCGATGCGTGCGGAATAAGGACGACCACTGCGAGTACCTTGTGGAGTGGTAGCCCAGGCGGGCATCGTCGCGCGGCACGCGTCGCGGATCGCCGGTGCGAGCGGGCGAAGGTACGCATGAAGCAAATCCTCCCCGCTTCCGTCCGGCTCCGTGAGCATGACGACGGGCATCATGAACGCGACGAAGGGGTAGAACGTGTCCGGGTCATCCAGGGCCTCGTGCGCCGATGTGATCGCCCGGCCGCTCAGCTCCGCCATCCGTTTCAGCAAGGGTTCGTAGTCCCGCATCGTGGGCCGAATCGCTTTCGGGTCCACCGCCGGGTCGAGGACCTCGGCGCCCCGCATCGCCATGAGCGCGATGTTCGTCAGGCCTTCGTCGGCGTCGTCCGGGATGTCGAGGACGTTGTTCACCAGGGTCATGAGGACGTCGAAGTAGTACCAGGCATTGAGGTGAGACCGCAGCTCCGAGGGCGTGAGCCGTTCCTCCGCGAAGCACAGGTCGATCAGGCACAAGCCGGACCCGTGGGCGACCGAGCGGGCGAACCGTTCCTGCCACCGCAGGTCCGGATCGGGCGCCGGAAACCGCGACGCCCACCCGCGGATCATCCGGATGGACCGGGACTCCCGCTTCTGGAAGACCGTGAGCGCCTGGCCCGTCGCGAGGCGTTGGTTTTCGCGTCGGATCTCCGATCGGAACGCATCCCAGTTTGGGGCGTGGCGCAAGAGCTCATGCAACCGCGTGGTGAGCGACGTGAGCAGATCGACCGTCCCTTGTTGATGCGCTTGGATCCGATGACGGAGTTCCACTTGGAGTTCGTCTGCGTCGAAGCGCGCTTCCGTCATCGGTGCGAGGCAGACACGATACAGGGCGCGTGCTTCCTCGAACGTGTAGACACCTCCGTCGATGATGTCGTCGAGGAGATCCGCCTGGAACTCATGGATCGCCTTCGCGGCCGCCGCTCGAGCCACGTTTGCGGGGCTCATGGCGCCGCGGAATCGGGCCGTGATCATCGCCGCCCCGGCCGCATACCGCACGGATTGCTCGTGGTCCCACAACGAGCCCCGGCCTCCGGAGGTGAGTTCGGGCACCTCGAAGGCGCCCCGGAAGGAATCGAAGTCTCGACCCAAGCGGGCGATCTGGTCCCGGACGACCGACGACGGGAAGCCGAAGTCGTACAGCTCGCACAGTCCCACCGCGCGCCGTCCAAGATCGACGACGTAGGCACGCACCCGTTCGATCACATCGGCCCCGTCACCATTCCCGATTGAATTGTCGCTCATCGTTTCCTCAACCGGATGTACCCTCGGCTCGCCCTATAGGGAAAGTTACCGGGCTGGCACCGGACCGTTACCAAACTCATACCAAACCGGGCGGCGCCGAATGTTTATCCTCGTCCCGACCATCCGGCCGCCGGAGGACGCATGGCGCGCCCGATCTTGCGGCTCGCGACGCGCTTCACGCGACGCACGCGGGCGACCGCCTGGGCGATCGCATTCGCGTGTATGGTCCTCGTCGGCGCTATCAGCCTCGCGGACGGCCTAGCGAACGGCGTCGGGTCCGTCGCGAACCGGATCGGTTCCGGCCCAGCCGTATACATCCAGGGGGATGAGCTTCTCGCGAGTGCGATTGACTCCGCGGCGTTGTCGATCGTGCCCGGAGACTTCGTCGCGATGCGGGCTCATGCCGCGAGCCTCGAGATCAATCGGCTCACACTCTCGGTGTTCGTCGTCGCTCTCGAATCGTACCACGACGGGATCGGCACGATCGCGTTCCCCGCGGGTCCACGAAACGTGTCCCTCGATGTCGGATTGCGGAAGCAGATCGAAGCGGAGAGCGGGATGCCCGTGGCGGCGTCGGGGAACGTGAGCTTGTTCGGATTGCACCTCACGGACCTCCCGATCCTTGCCCCGCCTCCGACGCGGTCGGAGCTCTTTCCGGACAATTGGGCGTACGTCCGAGCGGATCTCCTCATCGCGATGAACGCGACGCAGGGCGGGCCGGTCCAGGCGATCCTCGCGACCGGGCCGCTGGACCCCGCGGTCGTCGCATCCCTTCGGCTCACGCGACTCGAGACCCTCGGCGCGATCGGGTTCGTCCGCGGGAGCATCGCGGAAGTCCAGTCCTCGCTCATGCTGCTCGCTCTGGTCATCGCGGCGGTCATCGGCTTGCTCGTCTATGCGGCGATGAGCCTCGAAGTCCACGCGAGGGCCCGGGAAATCGCGACGCTACGGAGCCTCGGCGCGTCCCCGGCCGCCGTAGCCGGGGTCTACGAGGCTCAGGCGGTGGTCCTTGCCCTCGCGGGGGCGATCCTCGGCTCGGCGCTCGGGATCGTCGCCGCGCATGCGGTCGTCTCGTTCGCTCCCATCCTCGGTCTTCCGAACCTCGTGATCTTGTCGCCTCCGACTGCCGCGGTCCTCCTCGCGCTCCTCATCTCCGGGGTGGCCGCGGTCCTCGCGGGCCTCGTGCCGTCTCGCCGCGCCGCCGTCCTCGTGCGAGCGAAGGGGGCCGACCCATCATGATGGGCGCGCGAGCCTTCGCGGGCCTGCTCCTCTGCGGGCTCCTGCTGGGGACCACGTGGCCCATCCTCGCGGCGCTCCCGGGCGTGCCGGCTCGGATCCTCGCGGGCGACGCGTATCTGGTAACGCAAGGAAGCGGGGCCTACTCGATCAACGAGAGCCTCGTGCAGAATATGACCCTGCGTGGGGGGGTGCAGATCGTGAGCCCGGAGATCCTAAGCCTCGGGACCCTCCGCGGTGAGCCGGTCGTCGTGCGAGCCGTCGAACCGGGCACGTTTCTCTCCTTCGAGCGCGGTGAATGGGTTCAGCCCGCAACGGTTGGAAATCGAACCGCGT
>VBLV01000075.1 GCA_005879045.1 Methanobacteriota archaeon
GCGAGGACCCGTACCAGGAATACTACGCGACGAGGTCGTGACGATGCCCGCGATGACGATGGTCCAGGCGATCAACAACGCGCTGCGCGAAGAGATGCGGCGGGACGACCGGGTCATCGTGTTGGGGGAGGACGTCGGCCGGAATGGCGGCGTGTTCCGATGCACGGAGGGCTTGCTCGACGAATTCCCGGACCGCGTGTTCGACACGCCCCTCGCGGAAGGGGGGATCATCGGGACCGCGATCGGCATGGCGCTCTACGGGCTGCGGCCCGTGCCCGAGATCCAGTTCATGGACTTCATCTATCCCGGGTTCGACCAGATCGTCTCAGAGGCCGCGAAGATGCGGTACCGATCCGGAGGGCAGTTCTCCGTCCCGATGACGATCCGCACGCCCTTCGGCGGCGGCATCCGCGGCGGCCACTACCACAGCCAGTCCACCGAGGCGTACTTCTGCCACACCCCGGGCTTGAAGGTCGTCGTCCCGTCGACGCCGAAAGAGGCGAAAGGCCTCCTGACGTCGTCGATCCGCGATCCGGACCCAGTCCTCTTCCTGGAGCCCAAGAAACTCTACCGCTCATCCCGGGAGGAGGTGCCCGAGGGCGAGGTCACGGTGCCCTTGGGCCAGGCCGCGGTCCGGAGAGCGGGGAAGGACGTCACGCTGATCGCGTACGGCTACATGGCGCAAGTTTGCCTCGAAGCGGCCACGAAGGCGGCGGACAAAGGTGTGGAGGCGGAGGTCATCGACCTTCGTACTCTCGTGCCCCTGGACGAACCAACAATCCTGACGTCCGTGAAGAAGACGGGTCGCGCCGTCGTCGTGTACGAGGCGCCCCGCACCGGCGGCTACGGCGCGGAGATCAGCGCGATCCTCGCCGAGAAGGCGATCGAGTACCTCCGCGGGCCGATCGTCCGCGTCACGGGATTCGACACGCCGTTCCCATACACGCTCGAAGACATCTACCTGCCGAACGCGGACCGCGTGCTCGCGGCGATCGACCGGGTCATGGCGTTCTGAGCGGCCCGGTCACATACCCGCGGGCCGACGGAAGGCGCGCGAGACGCTCAGCAGGTACACCAGAATCACGCCGACGATCGCGAGCGTCAGGATGGCAGGGAGACTCAGCTGCTCTCCCGCGGTCGACCGCTGGTACCCGGTGTAACCGACGTACACCAGGGTGACCAACGTGGCGAGGATGGCGAGCCCCCAAGCCCACGCGCGCATCCGCAGGAGGCCGGATCCCGCAACCCCGAGGACGACCCCGATGGCGAAGTACAGGAGTCCGTTCAAGAGCAGCGTCGTCCCCGTCTCCCGGAACGGCAGGACGAAGGCCAGGCCGACGACGAAGCTGGCGATCGAAATCAGGATCAGGATCACAGCCGCCAAGATCACGAGCCCACCAAGAATCGATATCCCCAACGGACGAGCCATCGCCTTTCCCTCTCCTCAAATCAGAGAAAGGAGGAGCAGGCCGGGAATCTTTCCGGCGCGGAGCGCCGGGCACAAATCACGCCCACCGGTCTGTGCCACTCCTCCACGACCCTACTCCTCCCCATTAGAGGACATCGGCCGGAGGCCATAAAATGATTCGCATCTCCCCCGGCTTGCCCGCGTCACGGAACGCACAAAATATTAAGACGACCGCGGGGCTTGGGACGGACGCAGCGCGAGAGGAGACGATGGCCCGCGAGTTCAAGCTCCCCGACATCGGGGAGGGCGTCCACGAAGGCGAGGTCGTCAAGTGGTTCGTGAAAGAGGGAGACCCCGTCAAGGAAAACGACCCGATCGTCGAGGTCATGACGGACAAGGTGACGGTCAAGATTCCGTCGCCGGTCACCGGAAAGATCCTCCAGCTCCGCGCGAAAGAGGGCGAGGTCGTGAAGGTCGGCAGCACCCTCGTCGTGTTCGGAGAGGCGGGCGAGGCCGTCCCGATCCGGCCTGAGGCCGCCCGACTAGGAGCCCCACCACCCGTGCCGACCAGGACGGAGGCGCCGCCCGCGCCCAGTCCCACCGGAGATGTCCTCGCGGCGCCCGCGGTCCGTCGCCTCGCGAAGGAACTCAGCGTCAATCTCGCGGCGGTTCGCGGGAGCGGCCCGCAAGGCCGCCTCACCGAGGATGACGTCCGCAAGGCGGCGCATGGCCCTACGAGGACGACGGTCGTCACCCCTCCGCCATCGGCCGCAGCGCCCCCGAGCGGAAGCGAGCAGCGGATTCCCATCCTGGGTCTACGGAAGCGAATCTTCGAGAAGATGTCGAAGTCCAACGTCACCGCGGCCCATTTCACGTATGTGGATGAGGTCGACATGACGCAGCTCGTCCACCTGCGCGATCATCTGAAGCCGACCGCCGACCGCAAGGGAGTCAAGCTCACCTTCCTGCCGTTCTTCGTGAAGGCCGTCCTCGCGGCGCTTGTGGAACACCCGACGTTGAACGCGTCCGTCGACGACGAGCGCGGCGAGATCGTGGTCAAGCGCTACTACAACATCGGGATCGCGACCGCCACCGACGAGGGCCTCACGGTCACCGTCGTGCACGAGGCGGACAAGAAAAGCCTCTGGGACCTCGGGAAAGAAATCGACCGGCTCGCGACCGCCGCGAGGGACAAGAAGCTCTCGCTCCAAGACGTCCAAGGCTCCACCTTCACGATCACCTCCCTGGGCAAGGAAGGAGGCATCCTCGCGACGCCGATCATCAACTGGCCGGAGGTCGCCATCCTCGGCATCCACAAGATCGAGAAGCGACCGGTCGTCCGGGACGACCAGATCGCGATTCGGGAAATGATGTACCTGTCGTGCTCGTTCGACCACCGCGTGGTCGATGGCCACGTCGGCGCCGCGTTCGTCCAGTCGGTACGCAACTATCTCGAACATCCTGCGACCATCTTCGTGGAAACTTTCTAGGTTCGCTCGCCGAGCGCGGGCTCGCCCGAGGATCCCATGGTTCGCAAAGGGATTAAGAGAGCGGAGACGTTCGGTCGGTCCGTGGACCGGCACGTCGACCTCGTCGTCATCGGTGCGGGGCCCGGCGGTTATCCGGCCGCCATCCGAGCGGCGCAACTGGGGAAGCGCGTCCTCCTCGTGGAACGGGACCGGCTCGGCGGCGAATGCCTGAACTACGGATGCATTCCGAGCAAGGCGCTCATCCACACCGGGAACCTGATTCATGCGATCGAGCGCGCGGGGGAACGCGGCGTCGAGACCGGACCCGTCAAAGTCGACTTGGCCAAGTTGCAACAATGGAAGACGTCCGTCGTCCAGCGGCTCGTGAACGGAGTCGGCCAGTTGTGCAAAGGCAATCGCGTCGACGTGCTCTCGGGCCACGCGTCCTTCATGGGACCGAACGACCTCGAGATCCGGAAAGCGGACGGCTCGGACTGGGTGACGTTCACGGACGCAATCATCGCGACCGGGGGACGGCCTTCCGACCTGCCGACGTTTCGCTTCGACGGCAAGAGGGTCATCGGCACGAAAGAGGCCCTCGAACTCCCGCGCGTCCCCCAGAACTTCGCGATCATCGGGGGCGGCGTGTCGGGCCTGGAGATCGGGATGTTTTACGCGAAGCTCGGGAGTCGGGTCGTCGTCATCGAGATCATGGAGCAGCTCCTCCCCGGGACGGACCCGGAGGCGGTCCGCGTCGGCGCGAGGACAAGGGCCAGACCGTGGTCGACATCGTGACGCCGGAAGGGCTCATCGCGCGCCGGGCCGACATCATCCTGGTCACCGTCGGCCGGAGGCCGAACACGGACGACCTCCACGCGGAGGTCGCTGGCGTCGAGTTCGGTCCTCGCGGCTACGTCAAAGTGGATCGCCAGCTCCGCACGTCGAATCCGCACGTGTACGCAATCGGAGATGTGATCGGGCCGCCGTTCCTGGCGCACAAGGCGACGAAAGAGGGCCTCACGGCCGCCGAGGTCATCGCCGGCCACCCCGTCGAGCTGGACGTCCACGCCATGCCCGCCGCGATTTTCACGGACCCGGAGATCGCAACGGTCGGACTCCAGGAAGCAGAGGCGACCACCCAGGACCGCCGCACCCGGGTGGGTAGAGTGCCCTTCGCCGCGATCGGCCGGGCG
>VBLV01000043.1 GCA_005879045.1 Methanobacteriota archaeon
GCCGCTCGAATGGTTCATGGTGCTCTTCGCGGTCCTCGGCAATGCGACGGCCGTCCAGCGAGCCGTGGGGATTTGGCGGGGCTTGGCGGCCCCGCGTTGAGTGTCGCCGCGGACTTCACATGGAGGGCGGCGGGGCGATGGCGCTCGGCTGCTGCGCCGCGGAGGCCATCCGCTTCCCGACCAGGACTCCGATGGGGGCCCCGATCAGCGCCAGGATTCCTGCTCCGATGCCGAAGACGACGGCAACGATCACGATCAAGATCCCGAGAAAACCCCCAAGGAAGGGGATGGCTGTCAGGAACGGCGCGAGGGCGACGACGACGATGACCCCGCCGACTGTGAAGCCGAGGAAAGCGCTCAGGAATCCGAACCCGAGTGATTTTCCCATCTGCTTCAGGAGGAACCCGGTGAGGAACCCGATGACGAGTCCGCCAATGAGAATCCAATACGCTCCTAGTCCCGCGCCGATGAAAGTCAGCAGCCCAAATACGACTCCCAGGGCAAAGCCGATCAACCAGACGACCCCAAGCTTCATCCTTGTCATCTCTTGCCGCCCAGTGGCTTCCCGGGCGCGGACTGCGAGGAGGGGCAGGGGTATATGAGGCTTGCAAGTCGATTATCCGATTTGGGACGTAACCCCGCGTCCGAGAACGGATGGCCCTACGTCGCCGTCGACGCGCTCTCTCCTCGAGGCCGCTGCTCGCGGCCCTTCACGCGATAGTATGAGAGGGGATGCCTGATCGTCAGGCAGATTCGGTCTGGTCCCGGACAAATGCCGTACGACTTCATCGTCGCGCACTCCGGCGGCGTGTACTCCGTCGGACTCGACGTGCCGGTGATGTGCTCGATCTGGTACTTCGTGACGTCCGCGGCGAAGTCTGGGACGTCTCCGAAGACGCGGAAGATTTCCTCGTTGCCCAGGCCGATGTGATGGAGGAACGCGACGATCGCGAAGCGGCCCATGTGCGGGACGTTCTCGTGGTTCTGGATCTGGGCGAGCAGGTTGTACATGCACGGTGGGAACCGCGTGATGCTGACCTTCCCGATGTCCTCCGCCTTGAACGTCGCCTTCTTCGCCTCCAGGATCCCGCGGATCTCACGGAGGTCCGTCCGGAATGCGGTGATGATGTCGTCGTTCACAGGGAGGGGCAGGCCTTCCTCGATGTGCCGTTGGATCGCGTTTCGCATGACTCGAAGCGCCTTGGCCCGCTGCAAGATGACGTACCCGCGGTCCACGCGCTGATTGATCAGCTTCCAAGGTGCGTCGCGCATCGTGTTCGTGAAGCGTAGGAAGTCCGTGAAGTGAAGGCGGAAGCCGCCGTCCTCCCGCCGCAGGTCCATCGCGAGCTGCCCGGCCATGTGGATCGCGAAATCGTCCGACTCCGACTCGAGACGTCCTTCCGCAGCGATCGCCTCCCGTAGGGCGAATCTTCTGATCAGGTACGTGTCCTCCAGGGCGGACACGAGGATCCGGGACACCGGGTACGCGAGCAGCTGGGCGAGCTGGTCCGCCGGCGCGATCGCGACTCGATCCGACGCGGCCCCGCGCTCAAGCGCCTCGAGGACCCGCGCCTTCCCGAGGTTCCGGGCCCGGGCGTACGCGGGTTCCAGAAGGATTTCTTCGAGGCTGACCTTCTCGGCTCGGATGAAGGCGGACGCTTCGCGTAGGAACGGGTACTTCGCGAGGGTGGCGAGCTCCACGTCCGAAGGAACGCCGCGGGGCCATAAAAGGCCAACGCGGGGACCCGCGAACCGGGAGCTACGAATTCGAGCGAGCGACCTTCACTCGGTCTCGGGTGCTCCGGGCGGGGGCGGCGCGACGCCCAGCTGGACCATCAGGCCCGCGACGTCCCATTGTCCCCAATGCTCGGTGCTCTGCCCGTTCTCGAACCGCGTGATGTCGATTCCCGAAATCTCCACGGCCTTGCCGGTCGCGGGGATGCCCATGAACTCGCCGGTGTGGGTGCCCGTCATCGTCCCGCGGACGACGACCTTGTCGCCTTCCGCGATGATGTCATCGATCGTCGTGCGGCCGTCGGGGAAGGCTGCGCGCAGCATGAGGAACCACTGCTTTTCCCCTTCGCGGCCGGGCGGCATTCCCGGCGCGGCGGTGTGGTCGACGTAGTTCTCGGCCGTCACCTTGTCAATCACGCTGATGTTGCCTCGGTTCACGACTTCTTCGTAAAACATTCTCGCGGTCGCTTTGTTCTCCTCTTCTCCCATGTTGTTCTCCTCCTGAAAACCCTAGCGTCCGCCCCTAGGAACCGCCTGCTATATAACCACGCCCGTACGCCGCTCGTGCCGGTCCGCGAAATGGGTCGCTGCCCGGAAACGCGGATGTCCCATCCGAAGGTCTTTGGGGAAGCGGACGATGAGTCGCCCGATGGAGGAACTTCGTGGGTACTTCGCGGTCCATTCCCAAGGCCTCGGCCACGCGACCCGAGCGGTGGCCCTCGCCCGCGGCCTCATGGAACGCCGGCGGGATCTGTATCTGCTCTTCCTCGCCGGTTCGCCGGCGTTGGATCTCGTCGTGGCGAATGGATTCGACGCGCTCACGATGCCGCCCGCGCCCGATTGGCGGACGACGGACGGAATCCTCGGCCCAGTATGGCGGTGGTACCGAGACTACGGGCGATACCTCCGGATCGCCCGTCGATTCTTGCAGACCGAGGCCGACTGGGATTACTACCGCTTCCTCCTCTCGGACAGCGAGCTGGCTTCCGCGCGCGAGGCGATCCTTCATCGGATTCCAACGGCTTTGATCCTCGACGCCACCCGCCACGACTTTGCGCGCGATCCATTGTCGCGCTTGGTCGAAGGACCGGCGAACTTCTGGGCTTCCCGGATCGCGCAGAGGGCCGACCTCGTGCTCGCGGCGGAGTCCGCGCCGGACTGGCCGAACGTCCGTCGCATCGGACCCATCGTCCGCGGGTTCAGTGCATCGCGAGAGAAGCTTCGCGACGATTTTGTGTTCCGGAAGAAGACCATCCTCGTGACCGTCGGCGGCACGGCCGTCGGTGAATTCCTGATTCGCGAAGCCGTTCGCGCGTTCCACGAGCTGAAATTGGACGACGTTTCGATGGTCGTCGTGAGCGGCCCGAAACTGAAGGTGGACCCGGAATCCGGCGTCTACACGTACGGATTCTTGCCGAACCTCCAAGACTACGTCCTCGCGGCGGACCTCGTCATCACGACCGCGGGGAAGGGCACGGTGAACGAAGCGCTCGCCGCCGGGACACCGGTGATCGCGATTCCGCCGAAGGGGCACGCAGAAGCTGAACGAAATGCCGCCGCACTCGGCTATCGGCCCGACGACATCCGCCGCCTGAAAGAGCTCATCCCCCAAAAGCTCGACCTCGGACGGCTCGCCCCGAAGCCCATGGGCAACGAGGAAGCGGTCGGATTCTTGATGGACTTTCTGGATCGCGCGGCGAATCGCTAGACCGCCCGCACGACCAAGCTCGCATCGATGTCTTTCACGTTCGCACGGCCCGCGAGCGCCATGGCCGTGTCGAGTTCCGCGTGCAGCTGATCCAAGACCGCTCGCACTCCCTCCGCGCCTCCCAGCGCGAGACCCCAGAGGATCGGCCGACCGACGAGGACCGCTTTCGCCCCGAGGGCGAGGGCCTTGACCACGTCGGTGCCGCGTCGGATTCCGCCATCGAGGTAGACCTCGATTCGTCCGCGCACCGCCGGCCCCCGTGGTTCGAGACGACGATCCCCGCGGCCCCGTGGTCGGCCGCGAGGACCGCATCTTCCGCAGTCATGATTCCCTTGATGACCAGCGGGAGCGGGCTGATGGACTTCAGCCAATCGACGTCGTCCCAGGTGAGCGATGAATCCAGGAGATCGGTGACGTACTTCGCGAAGGCGGAGCCGTGCTCCACCTCCGGCATTCCGTCCAGGCCGACTCCTTTCAGATTCGCGATCCCGAACCCCAGTGGGAGCGTGAACGCATTTCGCTCGTCCCGCTCGCGACGGCCGAGGACCGGTGTGTCGGCCGTGAGGCAGAGCGCCTTGTAGCCCGCCTTGACGGCGCGGGCGACGAGTTCCTCCGTCACGGCGCGGTCCCGGTAGACATACAGCTGGAACCACTGAGGCGCGTCGGCCGCCGCGGCGACTTCTTCCAGGGGTTTCGTCGAGATCGTGCTCGCGATGAGAATCGTTTCCGCGGCAGCGGCGCCCCGCGCGGTCGCGACTTCCCACGCAGACCGGCATCGACACGCGTTCTCCCAGGAGGACGGTCTTCGTGTCGCGCTTCGAGACGTCCGTCAGGACGCGAGGCCGCAGCGCCCATCGCCCGAACGCTTCGCGGTTCCTTCGGAGGGTGACTTCGTCCTCGGCTCCTCCGGCAATGTAATCGAAGGTCGCCCGAGGGACCTTCGCCCGCGCCATTTCCTCAAGCTCGAGCAAATTCGTGAACTCGACGGCCACGCCGACGCGAACGGGTCCCCGCCCTTAGCCCTTTGTCCCGGCCTGTTCATTGTACGTAGGGTGCTCCGGCTTTCCTCGTTGTTTGCGCTGTGCCCAGACCGCCATCTGGTAGAGGAGGGACGAGAGTCGGTTCATGTATTGCAAGAGCTGCGGATTCAGTGCATCCCGCTTCGAGAGGCTGACGACCCGGCGCTCGGCGCGTCGCGCAACCGTACGCGCCCAGTGGAGTCGCGCGAGCGATTCGGAGCCCCGCGGGAGGATGAACTCGGTGATCTTGCCGACATCGAACGCGTCGATCGCATCCTCGAGCCGCGCCACCTGGACTCGCGTAATTTGGGGGACTTTCGTCCGCTCCGACGAATGGCTGATCGCGAGCTCCGCGCCGACGGTGAACAGGTCGTCCTGAATCTTCGACAGCAGGTCGCGGATTCGTCGTTCGCGCTGAATGGCCATCGCCAGGCCGATCACCGCATTGAGCTCGTCCACCGTCCCCATCGCCTCGACTCGCGGGTCATCTTTCGAAACGCGTTCCGGCCCGAGGAGGCCGGTCTCGCCCGAGTCGCCTCGACGCGTGTAGAGCTTCGCCATCAGCTCACCCGCGCCGCAACCGCATCCGGCGGTTTCGGAAAGAGATCGGGCTGCACGATATGCGCGAGGATCTCCAGCCCGTCGACGAGCCGGGGCCCAGGTCGGTTGAAGTAGCTCGAGCCGTCCACGATCCACACCCGGTCGGCTCGCGCCGCAGGCAGACCCGTCCACCAACGTGTCCCGGTCACGACGGACGCCTCTTCCCGCGTCCGATCGAGATCGAAGCCGCAGGGCATCAACACCGCCACATCGGGCGAAGCCGTAACGACCTCGTGGCGCTCCACCCGGCGGGATTTCTCCCCCGCCCGACCCAGCACGTCGACCCCTCCCGCGAGTCCGACCATCTCCGGCACCCAGTGGCCACCTAGGAACAGCGGATCGAGCCACTCCAGGCACACCGTCTTCGGACGGACGAGTGGCGTCGACGCACGTTCGGCCACGCGGTCGATCCGCTCTCGGAGCGCGGCGACGACTTCGACCGCTCTCGCCTCGATCGCACACGCCCGGCCCACGCGAAGGATGTCCTGGAGCATGTCCTCCAACCCGTGTGGATCCAGCGATTCGATGGCCGGCGTGCCCGGCAGTCGCCTCGCGACATCCTCGACATCTCCGAGGGTCGGCGCACAGACGTCACAGAGGCCTTGCGTGAGGATCAGGTCCGGGCCCGAGGAACGGAGTGCCGACTCATCGACTTGGTACAGGGCCTCGCCCGACTCGATTCGGTCCCCGACCATGCGGCTCGTCTCGCCGCTCGTCTTTCCTTCGTATTGCAAAAGGGCGTGGCTTACGATTGGCTTCTCGCGCGCCGCGCGGGGGAAGTCGCATTCCGGCGAGACGCCGACCACGTCATCGCCAAGGCCCAGGGCGAAGCAGATTTCGGTCGCCGCGGGGAGAAGGGAGACGATCCGCATCGGACTTCCCCGCCACGATAGTGGACAGACCGCTAAAAGGGTTGTTCAAGGTGGGTCCTCCGGAGGCACAAGACGACTTGTCTAAATAGCTCTCATCTTCTCCCGTCGCGCCATGGAAGAGAAGATCCTGACATTACACCCTCAAGGAAAGAGAGGTGTCAACATCAGCCGGGCGAAGTATGAGACGATGAAGAAGACGATTCTCGAGGTGCTCCCCAAAGGGGGGTTGAGGCATCATGAACTCACTCACGCCGTGGAGAGCAAGCTTAAGGGCAAATTCGACGGGTCGATCCCGTGGTATATGGAAGGCACGAAGCTAGACCTGGAAGCGCGTGGGATAGTCGAGCGCGTGCCCGGCCAGAAGCACGACGTGTATCGCGTGAAGCGCTAGGCGCAGGAAGAAAAGAGGGAAGGGCCGGGTGGTCTACCCGGCGTTGTTCGGGCCGTGCTGGTGCTCGAAGCGTTTCGAGGACGAGGTCACGACCCCGTGTTCGATCTGCGTCTTGCCCCCGTTGACGGCCTCGATCGCCTGCGCGGAGAGGGCGATGGCCTGCTCGACGTTGAGGTCCGGACGGTAGCCTTTGACGATTGTGTCGAGGGCCTCGTCGGCCGATTGGCCGATCGCGAACGCGGAACCTTTGAACGTCGTCCCG
>VBLV01000044.1 GCA_005879045.1 Methanobacteriota archaeon
AAATCCATTCCAGGTCGAGGTCGGGATCGTTTATGGCGGAGACCTCCCGCCGGACCAACCCATCGAGGTCCTCCGGTTCGCGAACCGGGTGCCTCTCTTGTACCAGGCGGGCGGGTGCGCGCTCACGCAGGCCGTAGCGAACGTCGACTGGAGGCGGTACGGCCTGGAGCAACGCGGCGGACAAGGCCTGCCGTTCGGCCCCGCGATCGTCCTCGTCCATCTCTGCTCGACGAAGGTGCCGTACACGTCGGAGTCGAAAGAGGCCGTGGCCACCGCCGACGAGATCATGACGGAGTTGGACCTCGCGTTGAAAGAGGCCGGGCGCCGCCTCAAGACGCATCTCACGAAGAAGGCTCACCGCGCGAAGACGAAAGAGAAGTTCGAGATCGTCCAACTCATCCTGCCGCGGATCGCCGACAAGTCTGCGAAGATCGTGAACAAGAAGGTCCCGGTCCTCGACGCGACGATCACGAAGATCATGGGAGTCGTCTGGGTCGACGAGGACATCGCGTACGACAAGAAGCAGAAGCGGCACACGGTCACGCTCAACGTCCACAACTTCACCGCGGCGGGCAAGAAGCTGAACCTCCATCTGCTCCTGCCGCGCGGCATCGCCCCGAAGTCCATCGACCCGAAGCCCGCCGAGGTCCGCGATGACGGCAAGATCACCTGGGAGCTGAAACGGATCGACAGCGTCGCGAAGGCCTCCATCTCCTTCGTCCTCGAAGGCCTCGACGAGGCGGAGTACGACGAATCCGACATCTACGTGAGCGGAATCAACCCGGGCCTCGTGATCGGCGCGGAGCCTCTGCCAGGAGACTGGGAGCTGAACTACGCCGAGTTCGAAGGGGAAGAGGCACCCGCCGCGGAGCCGGAGGAAGAAGGCGAGATCGACTACGACGAGACGGAAGAGGCACTCGATGACGAGTAAGAAGAAGGGCGGTGCGCCGGCACCAAGCAAGGCCGTGGACGCGCTCTATGCAATCGCGGAAGAGATCTACGAGGAACTCGACGGCGGCCAGATCCCGAAGATGAAGATTCCTCTCCGGACGAAGGCGAACATCCGCTTCGACTCGAAGCACGCGGTCTGGAAGTATGGCAACCTGATGGGCGTGCGCAGCGCGAAGAAGCTCAAAGGCGCGCTGATGCTCCTGCGGACGATGTACGTCCTCGAGTTCATCCGGGACATGATCCGGGACAGCAAGTCCTCGACGCTGAGGGAGATGTACTACATCTCCGAAGGCTGGGACATCGCGAAGTTCCACGCGCAGGAGGAATCGAACCTCCTCGCGGAGGACCTCGAGGTGATCACGCAGCTCCTGCGGGAGGACTTCAAACTCCGTCCGGAGGAGAGCGGGGCTAGCGTCATCGGGAACCTGACCCTCGAGGAGATTACTCGGAACGGAGATCGAAAGAGAATCAACTGCCGCGATGACGTCGGCGATGCCGGCTACACGATCCCATACAACGTCGAGAAGGAGAAAGTCAAGCTCATCGAGGCAGACGCAAAGTTCATCCTAGCAATCGAGACCGGCGGCATGTTCGACCGCCTCGTGGAGAACGGCTTCGACGAGGACGCGAAGTGCATCCTGGTCCACCTCAAAGGGCAGCCGAGTCGAAGCACTCGCCGCTTGCTCAAGCGGTTGAACGAGGAATTGAAGCTGCCCTGTGCCACGTTCACCGACGGGGATCCGTGGTCGTTCCGCATCCATGCGTCCGTAGCGTATGGCGCCATCAAGACCGCGCACATCTCCGAATACCTCGCGACGCCCACCGCCGAATTCGTCGGCATCACCGCGAGCGACATCCTGAACTACGAACTGCCCACGGACGCCCTCACGCCGCGAGACGTCGGCGCACTGAACGCGGAGATGACGGACCCGCGCTTCAACGACGAGTTCTGGCGGAACGAAATCCAGACGATGCTTCAGATCAACAAGAAAGCCGAGCAGCAGGCCCTCGCGAAGTACGGACTCGACTACGTGACGGACACATACCTGCCGGAGAAGCTCGGGCCTCTCGGCCTCATGTGATCGACGACCTCAGGGCGATTTGTCGAAGACGGAACCGAAGGTCCCCTCCATCCACATCGTGCGTTCGTGACCCGCCCCGTTCGAGCGGACGTCGAATCGCCACATCGGCAGCAAGACGAGTTCGGGCTCCGTTTCCGTCGGCCTCGCGCCGAGCGTCGTCCGCACGATGTCCTGGGCCTGCGACGGCCCGACCTTCGCCACCGGGATCGCGTCATTGACCGTTTCGGCCGAGACGTGTTCGAGAGTGGATTTCGCCGCGAGCGGCTCGAGTCGCACCGCATCCTTGCGGGGAATCTCCTCGAACGTAAGGCGGCCGTAGACGGCGTGGCCGAGCTCCCCCGTCATAGCGTTCACGTAGAATTCGCGGGCCGCCCCTCCGTCGTTTCGACCGACCGAAGGGATTTCCGCCTCGACCCTCCACAGCGGCAGGTAGTAGAAATCCTTCCGGACGATTCGCTCGTTCGGAATCACGAGCATTCGGCGGCGGAGCCGGTCTCGCGCGTGCTTCGTCGCCTTCACGAGCGGGAATCGAAGCGGGAAGCGGGCGAGTTTCTTCGGCGCACCTCGGCGCGGATCGAAGCCGATCGTCGGGTCCCAGTACACCTCACGGCCATCGATGCGTTCGACGCGGAGCAGGCGATGCTCCGCCAGCTTCCGCAGGAGGATCGCAAGGAACCGGCCGTCGACCACGATCTTCGAGCCGATTTCCTCCGGACCGTAGAGGCCCGGCCCATCGTCGAAGAGGCCGAGGACCCGCAGGCCGATCCCTTCTTCGACGTCGACGGGGTCGAGCGCCTTCGCGGCCCGGGTCGCCGCAGCGGCTGTTCGTCGCCGACGGGAGGTACGTTCGCTGGCCATCGAATCCGACTCGGCAAGGGCGCCGGTCGCTAGAATCTCCCGGAACTTCTCTTCCGGGACGACCTCGTGCCGTGTCGCCAGGCCGCGGACCGCAAGCCGCTGCGCGGACCGAAGGTTGTCGGGCGAGAGGAGGATGAATTCCCCCGCTCGGAGGGCGGGGATCGCCGCGAGCACGCTATCCGTGGGCCCGGCATGGACGCTGGCAACGACGTGCCGCACGCGGTCGAGATCCTGCTTCGCCATGAGCCGACCCAAGGCCCAGGTGCTCGCCTGGCCGAGTGCCTTGTAGTCGAGGTCCGTCACGTTCTGCGTCGCGACGATCACGCCGACGCCGTACTTGCGCGCCTGACGGAACAGGAGGGA
>VBLV01000045.1 GCA_005879045.1 Methanobacteriota archaeon
GGAAAACTCGCCAAGTTGCGGGACCGCTTCGGGAGCGTCGGGTTGGCGGACAAGGACCGCGTCTTCAACACGGAGATGACCGGCGTCCTCGAGCTCGACTTCATGCTCGATGTCGCGGCGTCCATCGCGAACAGCGCCCTGAACCGACGGGAGTCGCGGGGCGCCCACAGCCGGACGGATTTCCCGGCGCGCGACGACGTGAATTACCTGAAGCACACACTCGCGTATCGGACGGATGGCATGCCCCGCATCGATTACTCGCCGGTGAAGATCACGAAGTGGCAGCCCGTCGAGAGGAAGTACTGACATGGCCGGGCGGGACGTCGTGTTCCGGGTGAAGCGGTACCGACCGGAGTCGGGAGGCAAGCCAGCGTACCAGGAGTACCGCATCCCGTATCGGGACGACATGGTCGTCCTCGACGGACTGAATTACATCAAGGACTACATCGACCCCACGTTGACGTACCGGTGGTCGTGCCGCATGGGCATCTGTGGTTCGTGCGGGGCGAACGTGAACGGCACGCCGCGGCTCACGTGTGGCACGTACATCCGCGACGTCCACAAGGGCACGGTGACGGTTGATCCGCTCGCGAACTTCCCGATCCTCAAGGACCTCGTCGTGGACTTCGACGATTTCCTCACGAAGCTCGCGTCCGTCACGCCGTACATCGTCCGCGAGGAGTCGGGCGACCTGTCCAAGGAGTTCGTGCAATACCCGGAGGACGTCGAAGCATATCGGCAGCAAAGCCTGTGCATCAACTGCATGCTGTGCTACGCCGCGTGCCCGGTCTTCGGCGCGAGCCCCGAGTTCGTCGGCCCCGCCGCGTCGGCCCTGGCCCTGCGATACATCCGCGACACGCGGGACGAGGGCGCGGATCAACGTCTCGCGAGGCTGAACACGAAGTCCGGCATCTGGGAGTGCACCTTCGTCGGCGAGTGCTCCGTCGTTTGCCCGAAGGACGTCGACCCGGCCGCGGCGATTCAGACCTTGAAATTCCTCGCGACGATGCGGCACATGCGGCGGCTTCTCATGCCGGGCGCTCCGTCCAGGTGACGCGATGGCTCGCGAGTATCCGTGGCGGCGGCGCGCCGGATGGTGGCTCCAGAACAGGCGATACCTGGCGTTCCAACTGCGCGAGCTCGGCGGCGTCGTGTCCGCGATCTACGGGCTCATCTTCCTGAACCTGCTCCGAACGCTCCGCGCAGGGGAATCGGCGTACACGGCGTTCGTCGACATGATGCGGACGCCGCCGATCTTGTACGTCAATCTCGTGCTGTTTGCCCTCCTGGTGTGGCACGCGGTCACTTGGTTCATGCTGATCGGGAAGTCCCAGCCGATTCAGTTCACCGAACGGCCGCTCCCTTGGAGAGCCGTGTTCGGCGTGAATGTGCTCCTTTGGATCGGCGTCTCCGGGGCCGTCGTCTATCTGATCTTCGGAGGATTCTGAATGGCGGAAGAGCTCGGTGCCACCCGCGAATCCCTCGGCTACAATCCGGGCCGCGAGACGGTCCATGCGGACCCGAAGACCGGCGAGCCCGAGGTGTTCCTCGAACCGCTTCTGTGGGGTCTCTTCTCCTTGGGCGGCTTCATCACCGCCTTCCTCTTCCCCATCACCGTGTTCCTGCTGTTCCTCGCGCCCGTGTTCGGGCTGTGGCCGAGCGATCCCGCGGCCTACGTCACGTTTGCGGCCCACTGGCGGGAGCCCTTGGTCCGCTTGTTCTTCTTCGCCCTGATCGGCGGATCGTTGTTCCACGGGACGCATCGGCTGAAGTTCATGCTCGTCGACGCTGGGCTGAGAGGTCCCGGAATCGAGGCGGCGCTCGACGTCATCTTGAACGCGATCGCGATCGTCGGGACGCTCGGCGCGCTTTACTACGCGGTGCGCGGCTGGCTTTTCGTCTGACGGGCGCCTTCTTTTTCCGCGGGGCTTTCTTGGCGCGCGCTCTCCTCGGCGGCGGTGCTTTTTTCGGGGGCGGCGCTTTCGCCGGCGGTTCCCGGAGCGGCCCTTCCATCGGCATGAGCTTGTAGACGAAGTCCTTCTCCCGCACGCGTTCGCGGACCTTCATCCCGACTTCCTGGCCCGGTTCCGCACGCGAGACGACGGCGTGTTCGATCTGCAACGTATCCACGGTTTGCTCCAGGTTCGTCGACGGTCCTTGGATTTGCACCGTGTCGCCGATCGCGATTCCATCGTCCGTGAGGCGGATTGCCGCGACGCCGATCTTCCCATAGAAGTGGAAGACTTCGCCGACTTTCTTCCGTTCGAGCGGCATCGCAGATGCATGGGTTCGCGGCGATAAATACGTTGGCGACTGCGTCACGCCGGCGTCTCTTGATACACTGCGCAAGAAAAGTCTTAAGTGCATTCACAGATTACGGCGCCGTCGGAAGGGGGGACAGATCCTTCTATGGTGATGCCTCTTAACGTTCTAGAAAAATCCATCAACAAACGGGTCCAGCTCCTGCTCAAGGACAATCGGATCCTCGAGGGCAAGCTCGTCGGATACGACGATTACATGAACATGGTCCTCGAGGACACCGAAGAGACAAAGGAAGACAACGTCCGCCGTGTCGGCACCGTCGTCCTCCGCGGCAACAACGTCGTCACGATTGTTCCGAAGTGAGCGGCAAGGCCAGAAAATAGATAACCGCGCCTTTGCTTCGTAGCGCGGATGCAGCTCGTGATCATCGCGGGCGGCTTCGGCACGAGGCTCCGCCCGCTCACGCTGAACCGGCCGAAGGCGCTCGTCCCGCTCGTGGACCGCCCGCAGATCGTCTACACGCTCGACTCGTTGCCCGACATATGCGACGAGGTCATCATCGCGGTCAACTACGGCTTCGAGGCGATGCGGGAGTTCTTTCGGACGCACGAGTTCGGCGTCGAGGTCCGCGTCGTCGAAGAGGCGAAGCCGCTCGGAACGGCCGGCGCCATCAAGAACATTCAGCGGCACGTCCACGGGACGTTCGCGGTGTACAACGGAGACGTGGTCGACACGATCGAATTGGACCGGTTCGTCGAGGCTCATCAAAAGCGCCACGGAATCGGCACGATCGCGGTGTGGCCCGTGGACGATCCGTCCGCGTTCGGGGTCGTCGCGATCGAGGACGGTCGAATCACCCGGTTCGTCGAGAAGCCCCGGCCCGGAGAAGCCCCAAGCAACCTCGTGAACGCGGGGCGCTACGTGTTCGAACCGATGGTCTTCGATTTCATCGAAGGAGGCCACGCCGTGTCCCTGGAGCGGGAGATCTTCCCTCGTCTGGTCGAGCGGGGACTCACCGCGTATCGATACGACGGATTCTGGTCGGACGCCGGGACGCTCCCCAGCTACCTGAATGCGCAACGCGTCCTCCTCGATGCCGGGCGCGGGAAGATTGCCCCCGAGGCGGACGTGACTGCCGGTTCGCTCCGACCTCCTGTGTATGTCGGCGCAGCGTCATACGTCGAGGGTCGCCTCGGACCTCACGTCGTCCTCGGAAAGTCGTGCAAGATCGGTCGCGCGTCGTTGACGAACGCAGCCCTCTTGGAAGGCGTCAGCGTGGACGATAAGGCGGAAATCTCTTCATCGATCCTCGGGGCCGGCGCCTCGATCGGGGAAGGGGCCCACGTCCGCGACAGCATCGTGGGCGACGGCGTCCAGGTGCCGGCCTACGCGACGATCTTCGACGACCGGGTGAGCGCATGACTCGACTGTTCGGGACGAACGGGATCCGCGGCGTCGTGGGTCCGGACATGA
>VBLV01000046.1 GCA_005879045.1 Methanobacteriota archaeon
GTTGCCTTTCAACGATCTGGACGAAACCGAGGCGCGGATTCGGGCCCACGCGGACCGTCTCGCATGCGTAATCGTGGAACCGGTCGAGCGGTCGTACATCGCACCGGACCCCGAGTTCCTGAAAGGGTTGCGGGAAATCACGGCGGACCACGACATCCCGCTCATCTTCGACGAGGTGATGAGCGGCTTTCGGGTGGCGTTCGGCGGGGCCCAACACGC
>VBLV01000047.1 GCA_005879045.1 Methanobacteriota archaeon
CGACGATGTGCCTGCGGTGGTCCCCGCAGTGGGAACCGTCTTCTCGATCCTGTTTACGAATCGGTTGCCCCGCAACTACCGGGACGCGCTCGGAGCGAACGAAGCGCGCCGGAGCGTCCTCGACACCTCCCTGCTCACTCGAGGGATTTTCGTGAAACCCGGGAAGCCTTTCTATCTGTCCACGGCCCACGACGAAGCCGCGATCCGCCAGACGCTCGAAGCGTTCGAGGAGAGCCTGCCCGCTATCGCGTGATCACCGTCGCGGGCCGAGACCCATGATCGCGCGTGCCTCGTCCGGCGACGCGACCTCCCGTTGGAGATCTTCCGCGAGGTGCCGCGCCCGGGCGACCAACTCCTCGTTTCGGGCGAGGACGCCTTTCTTCAGATAGAGGTTATCCTCGAGGCCCACCCGGACGTGGCCGCCCAGGACGATCGCCATCGTCGTCATCGGGAGTTGCATCCGGGACATGCCCGCGACGACGTACGTCGCGGTCGGCGGGAGCTGGTTCCGCATGTGCAGGAGATTCTCCGGGGTCGCGGGCACACCGCCGTCCACGCCCATGACGAGCTGGAAGTGCGCCGGTTCCTTCACGAAGCCCGCTTCGATTAAGCGTTTCCCTTGCTGGACGAAGCCGACGTCGAAGGCCTCGAGTTCCGGCTTGATATGCTGGTCGAGCATCGCCTTCGCCAGGAATTGAACGGTCTCCGGCGTATTCACGTAGACGACGGCCGGTTTGCGGCCGGCGAAGTTTAGCGTGCCCGTCGTGAGCGAGCCCATCTCCGGGTTCGTCTTCAACGGCATCGCACGATCCTCGTCCGTCTGGCCGGCGATGCCGCTCGTCGACGTCATGACGACGAGCTTCGTCCGCTTGCGGATCTTGTCGACGCTCTCCCGGAAGATGTCGAATCGCGATGTGGGTCGTTCGTTCTCGTCGCGGCAGTGGACGTGGATGATCGCCGCGCCTTCTTGCTCGGACAAATATGCGGTCTCTGCGATCTCGTCCGGCGTCACGGGCACGTGGGGCGTGTCCTTCTTCCGTGGCACGGAGCCGGTCGGCGCGACCGTGATGATGAGCTTGTCCATGCCTTCCGCCCGCGCCCGCTACGCGTCGATTCGTAGTAAAGGGTTGTGGCGCCGACCCGTTGCCGCCATGGCCACCGGGGTGCCGGCCTAGGGGAAGAGGTGGCACGACACCTTCACGTCCGGGGCGATCCCCTTCAACTCCGGCTCCGTGAATTCGTGCAACGAAATCCGGATGCCACCGTCCACACGCTCGATGCTCTGGATCGCCTTCAGCCCACGGAACTCCTCTGCCTTCCCTTCGATAATTCGACGGATCGCCGCCTCGGCGTCCGGAGGCGAGGCCGGCATCGTGAAGGCGAGCGGGGAATCTGCATGAAGGCCCGCGAACAGGCCCTCCTCCGGCGTGCCGGCCGCGAGGTCCTTCAGCTCGACCACGACCTCCTCGGCCGTCCAGCCGCATCGTTCGAAAGCCACGGGGCATCGCGGATGGAACCGGCATCCGGGCGGGATGTCCGAGGGGTCCGGTCGCTCGCCTTTCAGGATGATGCGCTTCCGCCGCCGGTCTGGGTCGGGGACCGGCACGACGGACACGAGCGCCTTCGTGTAAGGGTGCCGCGGATTCTTGATCAGCTCCCGCGTCGGCCCTTCTTCGACGATCTTCCCGAGGTACATGACCCCGATGCGGTCCGCGAGGACCCACGCGAGGGAGAGGTCGTGCGTGATGAACAGGTACGTGAGGCCTTTCTTCTCGCGCAGCTCCAGGAGCAACTCCAGGATCTCCGTGCGGATTGACACGTCGAGCATCGAGACGGGCTCGTCGGCCACCAGGAATTCGGGATCCAGGACGAGCGCACCCGCGATCGATACGCGCTGTCGCTGGCCTCCGGAGAGCTCGTGCGGATATCGGAACAGGAAATCCCGCGGCGGTCGCAAGCCGGCATCGGCGAGGGCCTCCTCGACCCGCGCTTCGGTCTCGGCGCGGTTCCGGCTGAGTCCGTTCACGATCAGCGGCTCCGCGACGATGTCGTACACGGAGTGTTTCGGATTCAGCGACTCGTACGGATCCTGGAAGATGATTTGGAGCTTCTGCCGCAAGCCTTGGATCTTGATCCCCTCGAGGCCTTCTTCCCGCAAGCGGTTCCAGATGAGGACCCGGCCGACGAGGACCGCGACGACGAACGCGAACAGAGTGCCGCCGAGCATCGCGACGGTCTGATCGCCCCAGACCTGGGATTGGTACAGCCCGGCCGCGTCGACGTACCCGGAGAACACGAGGCCCAGGTACGTGCTCAGATTGAACAGGAGGACCGCGAGGCCTCCGAGGACGGTCGTGGTCCGCGGCGTCGGCCGCGTCGGCGGGATGCTCCCGAAATAGGCGACGAGCAGGCCGACGACCAGCCCGTAGCCGATGTAACTCCAGCCGGTCGTGAAAGGGAGATGGAACACGGACGCGGAGACGAACGCAGGCAATGCCGTTGCAATCAGACCGGCGACCGCGACGACGATCCCGAGGAGGACGAAGTGCGGGACGGTCCAGGGCCGGTCTTCTTTCCAGGAGAGGGAGTGCTGCCGACGGATCGTCTCCAAGTCCGCGGAACCGCGGCCCGCCTTCGCGGCCTCGTAGTCGTCGAGGACGTTCTTCGGCACCCCCACGAAGACGTCGCCCCCGGTCGGCGGGACGAGCCTCAGGATTCCCTTGCCCGTCGTCGTCTTGCCGCAACCGCTTTCTCCCACGAGGCAGAAGATCTCTCCCCTGCCCACGTCGAGGTCGACCCCGTCGACCGCGCGCACGTATTCCGGGTTGGCCTTGCGCAACGCCGCGAGGAACCCCCGGCGCTTCTCGAACCAGACGCGGAAGTCGCGCAGGACCAAGTACGGCTCGCGGGCCACGTCACGTCGCCTCCTTCGGCGGCGGCGTCGTGGTGTTCAAGTGGCACGCCGCGAAGTGGCCCTCGCCCACTGGGTCGAGTCCCGGCTCTTGATCGACGCACAGCGGC
>VBLV01000147.1 GCA_005879045.1 Methanobacteriota archaeon
CCCAGCCTGTTGAGTGCGCGAGCTCCGCTAGGTCATCCGGCGAAAGCAGCAAGAGGTCAAACCAGTCCCCCACCCGGCCTTTGTAACGGCCCCGCAGCGAGAGCAATCCCGGCGGTCGTCCTCGTGCGATGTTCCGCTTCACATACCTCAAGTGGTAGGGGATCCAGGTCCCCGGGATCCGCGTGCTCCCGATGATCCGGCCGCGTGCCTTCGTGATCTCCCGAGCGTCGCGTAGGAATCGCCGCATCCGGGGAAGGTCTCCCGCGAGTCCGAGGTTGTTGCCCATCAGGATCAGCGTGTCGAATGTCCCCAAGCCCCGCGGCAGGCGCTGGACGCTCGCCTGATAGACCTCCTGGACGCCGCGAACGCGGGCGAGAGCGACCTGCGTCGGCGAAGCATCGATGCCCACCACGCGATGTCCTTTCCTCTGGAGGTAGACGGCGTGACGACCCGGGCCGCAACCGACGTCCAGGACGCGACCACGGACTTCCTTCATCGCCGCGCGTTCGATCTTCGACCACTTGGCGGGAGGGGTGAAGTACGCCTCGACGAGCGAGCGGCTGCGGTACCCATCATCTCGCTCGAACTCGAAGACGACCTTCTTGCCGAGCCAATGGTCAAGCATCGCCTGCGCGTAGAGATCGAACGAGGAGACCTTTTGGCGTTTCCGCGGCGCACGGCGGGAAGGCATAACTCAAGCGGCATGTGCCGCGGTCGTCTTGAGATTTGCCTCTCGACGAGGTAGCTACAAGATAATCGCGTTGAAGCAAAGCTTATCCTTTGAGGACGCGTAGGCGGATGGGGGTCCGGAGATGGCTCGCGTCCGGAGAGAATCGAAGTTCGAAGTGTTCGGTCAGGAGATGCTCGAGAAGGTCGTGGCGAAGAGCGGGAGCTCCGGCCGCGTCTACCTGCCACCCGACTGGATCGGCAAGCGCGTGAAGGTCATCCGCGTCGAGTGAGGCGCGTCCGATGCCGGGGCGTTTCGGTCCGACGGATTTCGCGGCCTGCGCGCGGTGCGGGAGCGGCCAGGTCCACCCCAAGCTGCTCGTGATGGGCCCGATCGCGGGCGTCGACAGCGACAGTCGCTCGTACGTGTGCCATGCGTGCGGCTACGAGGGCCTCCCGATTTTCTTCGACACGGAGGCGGGGCGCGCCCAGTTCGAACGCGAGAAGAAAGGGATTTGGGAAGCGGAGCCGGCAACGAAGAAGGGCCCCGTGTCGATCCCGATCCTCCCGATTCAAACCGATCCGTTGATCGATATGAAAGTCCTCGATCTCCTCCCATGGCGCGTCGTTGCGGTGACCGGGGTCCGGTGGGAGGCGGGCGGGCTAGCTCCGACCGGGTACCGCGTTTCGTTCCAAGAGTACTGGGATGCGATCGGCGGGCCCCGCTACAACGCGTCCCGAATCTACATGCTCGACCTGGCGGGCATCAACCGGGCGAACCCGAACTTCGAGGTGACCCGGCATCTCGGGAAGCGCTGCGACGTGTGGCTCGACTCCGGGGGCCGCGAACCGGAGGAGGTCATGGACGGCTACATGCTCGACGTGGAGCGCGTAGTCGCTGGTACGAAGACCTTGCCCTCGCTGGACGCCTTCGCAGTCTTGTACGCATTGTCGTCCGAAGCCCTCCCGTGTCTTGACTGGGATGGCCGCGTGGTCTGGCGGGAGCCCAGTGAGACGCAGGTCGACCTCCGCGACGTCGCGAAAGCGATACGCGGGATCGGTTTCTCGTCGATCTGCGTGATGGATCTGCGCCGCCTCGGTTCGGAGCTCGGGCCGGATCCCGCGCTCCTCTCCCTGCTCGAGGGGCTCGATCTGGACGTCTACGTCGGAGGTGGGCTGCAGGAGTCGCATGTCCTCCGGCTCGGGGAGCGAGGGTTCGCGGGTGGCCTCGTCGACCCTTTCACTCCTGTAATCCGAGACCTCTTGAAGACACCGAAGCCCGAAGCACCCACGGAAGCAATTGCCCCGGCTCCGGCTCCGCGACCCGCCCCTGCACCGCGCTCCGTCCCGGACAGTACCGGATTGCCGTAGGAAGACGAGAGCGTATTGAGTCGGAGGCACGGCTATGGCCGAGCCTTGCGGGATCCCATCCCGAGAAATCAAGAGAAGCGTCGAACCTGGCCCACGACCGCGCCGATGACGGGTCTAAACTCGTTCGATATCGATGCCGGCTTTCTTGATTAGCTCGAGGCCTTCATCGCTCCGATACGCGGCCCGGTAGTAGAGCTTCCCTGCGCCGCTGTTTATGATGAGCTTGGCGCACGTTACACACGGTTGGCCTGTGACGAAGACGACCTTCCGTGGGTCGTTCACGCGGACCTTGATTAGGGCATTTTGCTCCGCGTGGACACATTGACAGTTCCCCGGTTGATCGAATTTGCAATCGTCGTGAGACATCCCTTTCGCTGTCCCGTTGTAACCGAAGCCGTAGATTTGGGTCATGTCCTCGGAGGTGATGACGCACGAGAACTGGGCGCGCTTGCATGTGGCCCGGCGCGTGAGCGACATCGCGAAATCCATGATCAAGCTCTCGAGACTCGGCCGCTCGATTTTTCCCACGCCTTCTCACCCGCTCCGGGGAGGCGAAGAACTCGCCGCTCGTCTTAAGGTTTCGGAGGCCTCCTGCGTCCGCACCCGCACCGCAAAGGCTTATCCGAGAAACTTGGGGTGCGCCCGTCCAATGAACCCCCGAGCAACCGTGATCGATGCTCAACGCGCATCCCCCGAGCAGGTCTCGGCCTTCCGGCTGTCTCGTCATCACCTCGTCAAGCGGGCATCGGCCTCGGCCCTTGCCCAGGTAGCGGGCGACATGGCGGGCGTCCAAGCCCAGGTGTTGTCGGCCGCGCAAATCTCGTTGTGGGCACGGACCCGCGGCCTCTCCGCAGATGACGTCGAGAATGCGCTGTGGCGTGACCGGACCCTCGTGAAATCGTGGTGCATCCGCGGCGCGCTCCACATCATCCCATCCAAAGATTTCGCCGTGTTCGTACGTGGCGGCGACCGGCGGAACGCGCGCTCTACGGCCTGGCTCGTCCGCGCCCGGATGCCGATCGAGGCCGTCGACCGACTGGTCGAAGCGATGCGGGATGGGCTCGATCGACCGCTCACGCGTAGCGAGATTGCCGAGCGGATTACCGCTTCCCTGGGAATCAAGAGTGTCGAGAAGTCGCACCGCGGTTGGGGCGGCACATCGACCGCGACCGGGTTTCGAATCGCCGGCAAGATGTTGTCCCTCGATGGGATCGTCTTCCTCGCGTGCCTTCGGGGGCTCGCGTGTTTCGGTCCGGCCCGCGGGGCCCAGGCGACCTTCGTTCGTCCGGAGAAGTGGCTTCCGGACTGGAACGATCTGCCTGTGGAGAAGGCGGAACTCGAGCTCCTCCGGCGGTATCTCCGGGCGCACGGCCCGGCGACGGTGCGCGACTTCGCGCTCTGGACCTACATGACCGCGCCCGACTCCCGCGAGATCTGGGCGCGCCTCGAACCTGAGATGGCCCCGGTCGACGTAGATGGGCGAATCGGCTGGGTCCTTCGCGAGGATCTGCCCGCGTTGCGGCGGTCGAAGCTCGACGAGCCCGTTATCCGTCTCCTGCCGTCCTTCGATGCGTTCCTCCTCGGCGTGAAGGACAAGAGCCACCTGGTCGATCTGGCCCACTACAAGCGGGTGTACCGCCCGCAAGGGTGGCTCTCTCCCGTCGTGCTCGTGGACGGCCGCGTCGTCGGCGTGTGGTCCCACGAGCGGAAAGGCGACCGGCTCTCGGTGCGCATCACCCCCTTCAGCAGGTTGTCTCCCATGGTGCGGTCGCACATCCGGGAAGAAGCCGATGACCTGGGTCGGTTCTTCGGAGCCCGGGGCAGGTCGATCCGTTTCTCGTGAGGGTCATCGCGCGGTCGATGCCTTCGCGAGCTCTTGCTCCCGCAACTGCCGCCGCAGGACCTTCCCGACCAGCGACATCGGAAGGGCCGTCGCGAACTCGACCGCCTTCGGCACTTTGAACGGCGCAAGCCGCTCTTTGCAGAACGCGATGAGGTCCGCCTCGGTCGCGGTCTTCCCGGGCTTCAGGACCACGAATGCCTTGACGGTCTCGCCGCGGTAGGGGTCGGGGACGCCGATCGCTGCGGCTTCTCCGACGGCGGGATGCATGAAGAGGACCTCCTCGACTTCTCGCGGGTACACGTTGTAGCCGGAGCAGAGGATTAGGTCCTTCTTTCGGTCCACAATGTAGAAGTAGCCATCCGCGTCCATCTTGGCCAGGTCGCCCGTGAGGAGCCAACCATCGCGCAGGACGTTCCGGGTTTCCTCCGGTTTGTTCCAGTAGCCCTTCATCACCTGGGGACCGCGAACCGCGAGCTCGCCGACCTCGCCTTGCGCCACTTCTCGCGTCGGGTCGTCCGCATCGACGATCTTCGCGTCCGTGTCGGGGAACGGAATGCCGATGCACTCCTTGACCACGCCGTTCAGGGGATTGCAATGGGTGACGGGCGACGCCTCCGTCAGCCCGTATCCCTCGACGAGTCGTCCCCCGGTGGCCGCCTCGAACTGCTTGCGCACCTCGTTCGGGAGGGGCGCGGCGCCCGAGATGCAGGCGCGGATTGACCGGAGGTCGTACTTCGCCAGCTTCGGATGTCGGAGGATCGCGATGTACATCGTCGGAACGCCGGGGAACAGGCTCGGCTTCGTCTTGTTGATCAGCTTGAGGATCGCGCCAATCTCGCGCGGGTTCGGGTAGAGGATCACCTCGATACCCGCCACGACGGACAAGAGCATCACGGCGGTGAGCCCGTACACATGGAACAGAGGAATCGCCCCGAGCAACTTTTCCGACCGGTGCGAGCCCGCGGAAAACCACGCCGCGACCTGCATCGCGTTGGCGATGAGATTGCGGTTGGTCAGCATCGCGCCTTTCGACGTTCCGGTCGTTCCGCCCGTGTACTGAAGGACCACCACGTCATCGAGGCTGGCTCGGGTCTCCAGGGCCGGACTCGGCGGCGTCCGGGCCAGGTCCGCGAACCGGTGGATCCCGACTTCGTGCGGGATGTCGAGGGGCCAATGGCCCTGCTTCTTCAGGTCCCGTCTCTTCTTGATGGGATAGAGCTGCCGCAAGGGGACTTTCAGGAACTCGCCGACGTCACACACGACGACGCGCTTCACGCCCGCGTTCGCGCGCGCCTTCGACACGTTGTGCCAGAACAGGTCGAGGGTGACGACGGTCTCCACGCCCGCGTCGGTCCACAAGCCCTCCAATTCCCGCGGGGTGTACAGGGGATTCGTCTGAACCACGATGCCCCCCGTGCGGAGCACGGCGAAAAAGGCGACGACGAAATGGGGTGTGTTCGGAAGGACGAGGGACACGAGGTCCCCCGGGAGGACCCCGATCCTTCGCAGGCCCGCGGCGAATCGGTCGGCGGCCGCGTCGAGGTCGCGATAGGATATCGATTTGCCGTAGAACGTGATCGCGGGGCGGCCCCCGAATTCCTTGGCGGCACGCCGAAGCAGCTCGTGGACGGGAATTTCCGGATAGTCGATTGACTTCGGAACGCCCTCCGGCCAGCTCCCGAGCCACGGCCGTTCGAGGGTCGCCTCCCCCTTCATGTCGGAAGATAACGGGGTCAGAGTCTAAAACCTGATGGAGTTCCCGCCACCATCGCGAAACGATTATCCGCCGCAGGAGCCCATCGCGGCTCGATGCCCGACGCGCCCCGCTTTCGTGTCACCCGGGAGGGAGCCGTGGTGGTACTGTGGGTCGAGAATCCGCCGAGGAATCTCCTGAGCCTCTCGATGGTCACGGACCTCGCCGCGCGGGTCGCCGACTTGGAGAAGGACGATTCGGTTAGGGCGGCCGTCCTCACGGGAGCGGGACACGCCAATTTCTGTGCCGGACTCGACATGGACGAATGGTCCCGGCTCTCACCGAAAGCCGCTCAAGACGAAATGAGCCGCGGCCAAGATGCGTTCTGGGCCCTCGAACATCTCACGAAGCCGACCATCGCTGCGATCGCCGGGGCGGCCCGGGGCGCCGGGGCGGAGCTCGCCCTCGCATGCGATCTGCGAATCGCCGATGAGAGCGCGGTCTTCTCGCACCCGGAAGTCGATCTCGGATGGATGCCGAGCCACGGTGCCACGGCGAGGCTCTCGAAGATCGTCGGTCGGTCTCGGGCGCTCGAGATCCTCCTGAGCGGGAAGGAGGTGAAGGCCCTCGATGCGCTTCGCCTGGGGATCGTGAATCACCTCGCCTCTCCGGGCGGTGCACTGGATCAAGCGAAGGCCCTCGCGACCCTGTTCGCCTCGAAGCCGCGGCCCGCAGTGAAAGCGATCAAGCGGGCTCTCACCGAGGGCGACGAGAAGCCGTACCGCAACCGGTTCTTACTCGAGTCGCAGCATGCGATTCAGCTTCTGTGGAGTGACGAGCAAAAGGCCGCGATGGAGCGCCTTCGCGCGAAACGCCCCTGAGCTCAACGGAGGTCAGGGGGCTCAGCCGTGTCGCAATACCGTCTCCTTCGAGCCCCATCGCTTCAGCTCGATGTCGACGCCGACATCCGTGGCCACGAACGATCCGGCCTTCACGCCTGCCTCCTTCAGAATCTTGCGGCGCTCCTCATCGCTGGCGAAGGCGAGCTCCGACTGAAACAAGCCGAAATCGATCTCGACCTTCGAGTTCACTCGGACCGCGCCCACGAGTCGCGAGCCGCTCTCGAGGACGGGCCCAACCGTCGAGATTCGCCGCGCTCGGACCCGTTTCAGGAAGCCGAAGCAAATGACACGACCCTCGGCCCATTCTCCGGCTCGGACCTTCGAGTACGAATCCCGCGGATCGAGGCCGTAGATGTCCACGTACGTCGCGGCATCTTTCGGATCGTACGACCATCCCTTCTTCGGGTCCCGCGCGATGCGCATCCGGATGTAGCCTTCCGCCTCGCAATCGGGACAGAGCAGGGCCTCGAGAATCCGTCCCTTCACGGGAAAGGCCGCCTCGAACTCGAGGCCGGACTTGATCGGACGGGGCACCGCGGTGCGAACGGTCGCCACGACGATAAACCCCACCACGCGTGAGCTTCAAGTCGTGGCGGGCCTTACACAGGCGAACGCGGGGGAGTGCCATCCCGGAGGAACGTCTGGTCCACAACTATCTTGTCGAGGCGGGCCTGGCGGCGCGGATTCCGAAGGGAATCCGGATCTGGGAGGAGACGTTGCGGGACGGCGAACAGACGCCGGGGGTGGCGTACACGCCGGAGGAGAAGCTGCGGATCGCACACCTCCTGGACGAGGTCCACGTCCCGATGATAGACGTTGGGATCCCGGTCGTCTCGAGCGAGGAGGCGCGCGGCGTCCGCATGATCGCGAATGCCGGCCTCGACGCGACGATCATGGCCGCGGCCCGGACGGTCCGGAAGGACGTCGACGCGTGCATCGCGTGCGACGTCGACGAGATCGCGTTGTTCACCGCCGGATCGGATTTACACATCAAGCACAAGCTCGCGATGACCCGAGACCAGGTGAAAGAAGCCGCGGTCCGGGAGACCGAGTACGCGGTCGCCCATGGGGTGGATGTGTCTTTCGTGACCGAGGACACGTTCCGGGCCGATCTCGACTTCGTCGTCGATTTGTATGACGCGTGCACCGCGGCGGGCGCCCATCGCGCCGTGGTCTGCGACACGGTCGGCGTGATGACGCCGCCCGGGATCGCTTGGTTCTTCGGGCACCTGAATCGCCGCCTGAAGCCGACCGAACTCTCGTTCCACGGTCACAATGACTTCGGCCTCGCGGTCGCGAACAGCCTGGCGGCGGTCGAGGCGGGCGTCGCGGTGCCCCACACGTGCGTCAATGGCCTTGGGGAACGCTCCGGCAACGCGAGCTTCGAGGAGCTCGTCTTGGCGCTCGAGGCCTTGTACGGGTACGACACGGGGATCGACGTGTCCCGGATTTACGAACTGTCGCAACTCGTGGAGACGCTGAGCGGGATCCCGGTCGGGATGCACCAGCCGCTCATCGGACACAACGCCTTCGCCCACGAGTCCGGCATCCATGCGCACGGCGTGATCAAGCACACCGCGACGTACGAGCCGATCCAACCGGAGAAACTCGGGAGGCAGCGGACCTTCGTCTTCGGGAAGCACACGGGGTCCCTGGCAGTCGCCGAGAAGCTTCGCGGCCGCGGGGTCGATGCGACGCCGGAGCAAGTCGCGGGGCTCGTGAAGCTGATCAAAGACTTCGCGGAAGGCCGATCCAAGGGGGACCAGCAAGCTTTCGTCGCGTCGTTCCGAGAACGATCGGAGAGGCAGCGCGGAGTGACGGACGACGAGTTCTGGGCGCTCGCACGAAAAGCCGGCCTGTCCGCGCCGAAGTGATGCGCTTCACGTCTTCCGGGCCGGCGGGTCGGTCGGATCGGGATCGGCAACGGCGAGCCCCATCGCCGCGCGCGCGAACGCGGCCGCCCGGCGAGACGTCGAGACGTAGATTCCCAGGAGGACGATCCCCGCCCCGGCCAGGTCGACCAGATCAAACGTCTCGTTGCCGAGGCCCGCTCCGAGCAAGACCGCCACGATCGGAATGATCAACGCGATGTAGGAGAGCGAGGTCGCAGGCATCGCCTTCAGGAGCCACTGCCACGCTACGAACGTGACGACGGATCCGGCAATCGCGAGGTAGAGAATCGCACCGAGTCCCTGGGGCCACGTGGGGATTCCCGACGGCTCTCGCGCGATGAGCGACACAGTGGCCAGGCCGGCGGCACCGACCGCCATCGCCGCCGCGTTGAAGGTGATCGGCTCCGTGTCGTGGCCCCATCGTTTCACCGCCACGGTCGCAAACGCCGCGCACGTCGCGGCGAGCACGATCGAGAGCATGGGGAACACCTGCCCGAGTCCCGCGGTGCCGAGCTGGCTGCGAAAGATGAGGACGACCCCGCCGAATCCCACGCCGATGCCGAGCAGTTTCTGGACCGTGAAGCGCTCCGCCTTCAGGAATGCATTGGCCACGAGGGCCGTCTGGAGCGGAAAGGTCGCGAACAGGATTGCGGAGAGGCCACTGAGCACGCCGTTGTTCTCGCCCCAGTAGATGAGCCCGTAGTCCGCGGTGAAGAGGACGATCCCGACGAATCCGACGAGTGCCCATTCCGTCCGGTTCTGCGGCCACTTCGACCGGAAGACGCCCGCGAGAATCACCAGCACGATGGCCGCGACGGCGAACCGCAAGGACGCAGACAAGAACGGCGGGGCACCTTCGAGGCCGATCCGGATCGCGAGCCACGTGGAGCCCCAGATCAGGCAGAGCATCGCGAAAGCCGCGCTACGCGTGGAACCCGTCGCCATCGGGCCCGCATGACGGCCGTCTCGTAAAGCCTTAGGGCCGTCCATGGCCATGTTTATAGGTGGCCCCGCACCTGTGCATCCACCGATCTCGATGACGGGCCAGACGATGTCGGAGAAGATCCTGGCGCGCGCGAGCCACGTCGAGTCCGTGCGGCCCGGCCAGATTGTCGACGGGGACGTCGACCTGTTGTACATGCACGAGATGCTGGCACTGGCCCTGCTTCCGTTCAACGAGATCGGCACGATGAAGGTCTGGGACCCGGAGAAAATCGTCGTCACGCTGGATCACTGGGTCCCCCCGCCGACGCCGGAGATCGCGAAGATGCACCAGACGATCCGCGATTTCTGCCGGAAGCAAGGCATCCGGCGGTTCCACGACGTCGGAGACCACGGCATCGTCCATCAGCTGATCGCGGAACGCGGTTACGCGCATCCGTGGGACCTAGTCATCGGGAGCGACAGTCACACGAACATGGTCGGTGCGGTCGGCGCGTCCGCGGCGGGAATCGGGGCGACGGACACGGCCGCGGTGATGGCGAAAGGACAACTGTGGCTCCGGGTACCGGAAACGATGCGGGTCGACATCCACGGGACTCTGGGCGAGAGGACGGGCGCAAAGGACGTCATCCTCAAGGTGATCGGCACGACAGGGGACGACGCGGCGCGCTACGCGGCGGTCGAGTTCACCGGCCCGACGGTGAAGGCCTTCCCGATGAACGAACGCTTCGTCTTGTGCAACATGACGACGGAGATGGGGGCGAAGGTTGGCATGATCGAGGCGGACCCGGTGACGAAGGAGTACCTCGCGCACGCGGGTCACCGGTTCGAGCCGATCCGGTCCGACGAGGATGCGACGTTCGTGAAGACATTCGCTTTCGATGTCGATGGGATGGGCCCTCAGGTCGCATGTCCGTCGAATCCCGCGAATCTCAAACCCGTCGAGGACGTCGAGGGGACGAAGATCGACGTGGCGTTCTTGGGCTCGTGCACGAACGCGCGCATCGAGGATCTTCGGATCGCCGCGGAACTCCTTCGGGGGGAGAAGGTCGCACCCGGCGTGCGATTCCAGATTACGCCCGCCTCGCAGATCATTTACCGCCAAGCGCTCAAGGAAGGCCTCGTGGAGGTCTTCATGGACGCCGGCGCGACGTTCACGTCATCCACGTGCGGACCGTGCTTCGGCGGCCACATGGGCACACTCGCGGGCGATGAGGTCTGCATTTCTTCGACGAACCGGAACTACCCCGGCCGAATGGGTTCGCCGACCGCGCAAGTGTACCTCGCGAGTCCCTGGACGGTGACGGCTTCGGCGATCCACGGGGAAATCACGGATCCGCGGAAGGCGTAGCGGTCATGCAAACCCGCTTCGAGGGCCGCGTGTGGACCTTCGGCGACGACATCTCGACGGATCACATCATCGCAGGCAAATACCTGGGGACGACCGACCCGAAGGTGTTCGCGGAGCACGCATTCGAGGCCGTCGACCCGACCTGGGCGAAGAACGTCCGGCCCGGGGACATGATCGTCGCGGGAGCCAACTTCGGCTGCGGCTCGAGCCGGGAGCAGGCCCCGGTCGCACTGAAGACGCTCGGCATCTCCGCGATCCTGGCGAACTCGTTCGCGCGCATTTTCTTCCGGAACGCGATCAACCTCGGGTTCCCCGTAATCGAGTGCGCCGGCCTGCGCGACCTTGTGAAGTCAGGCGATGTGATTGAGCTGGACCTATCGGACGGCGAGGTCCGCCTTGCGTCCGGCGGGATCCTGCGGTTCACTCCGCTCCCGCCGAATGTACTCGAAATTCTCGAGGCGGGCGGACTCGTCCCGAAATTGAGGAAGGAGCTCCAGACCAGGCCCACGGGGTAGAGATGTCTTTCGGGAGGTCTGCTCCGCTAATCGTTTCCGGTCTTGCGATTTGGGCGACTGCGGTCATCGCGGACCGGGACCCACTCGCTCCGGAAGCTTGGATTGTGTTTGCGGCAGCCGCCTTGTCTACCTTGGCCGTCGTTCTCCTCGGCCCCGACGGACGCGGAGATCCGCGGTACCGCCGACCACCGCCGCGATGGTCCCGAGGTCGTGGGCCTGTCCCGGCGGACTGTCCGGCGCCCGGAGGCCTTCGCGCTCGACGAAGGACGTGGGTTCCGCCCCGGCTCCGATACTGAGCCCGCCTCCGGACAAACCTTAAGGCGCGTCGTCCGCATCGCCGCCGCAATGGCTCTCAAGATCGTCCTCCTCGCGGGGGACGGCGTCGGACCCGAGGTGATGCGGGAGGGCGTCAAGGTCCTGAAGGCCGTGGAATTGGCATACGGCGTCTCGTTCGACCTCGTTCCGTTTCCGTGCGGCGGGCAGCACTACCTGGAGACGGGAGAAGAGTGGCCCGACGGAGCATTCGAGTCATGCAAAGCCGCGGATGCAATCCTCCTCGGCGCGGTCGGACTCCCGGAAGCGGTGCTCCCGAACGGCGACGTCGCCGGAGTCGGCGTGGTCTTCGGATTGCGTTTCGGCTTGGACCTGTACGCGAACGTGCGACCGACCAAACTCTACCCGAACGTCCGGCACAAGATCCACGACGGGTTCAAGCTGGTGTGGGAGCCGGGGAAGGTGGATTTCGTCATCGTTCGGGAGAACACGGAGGGATTGTACACGCCGACCCGCGGCTTCCTCGATCGGGGCGGGGTGAAGGAACTCGCGGTGGACAGCCGTGTCATCACACGGAAGGGGGCGGAGCGGGTGATTCGATTCGCCTTCGAAGTGTCGAAACAGCGGAAGGGCGCGCCGGCGGATCGGAAGCATCGAGTGACGTGCGTGGACAAGTCGAACGTCACCGCCGGATGCAAGCTCTTCCGTCAAGTCTACGACGAGCTCGCGGCGCGGTACCCGACGATCCAGAAGGATTACGCGTACATCGACGCGTTCCAGCAATGGCTCATTCGCTCTCCCGAGGTCTATGACGTCGCAGTCACGTCGAACCTGTTCGGCGATATCGCAACGCATCTCGCCGCGGTCCTGCAAGGAGGGATGGGCATGGCCGCGAGCGGCAACATCGGAGACCAGCATGCGATGTTCGAGCCGATCCACGGGAGCGCGCCGAAGCATGCGGGAAAGGACGAGGTCAACCCGATTGCGATGATCTTCGCGGTCCAGATGATGCTCGATTGGCTCGGCAGGAAAAAAGGAGATGAGTCAATGCGGGAGGCCGCGACCGCGATCGAGCAAGGGGTCGAGACGACTCTCAAGAAGGGCACCGTCCTCACGTACGATCTCGGCGGCTCTGCGAAGTGCAGTGAGGTCGGGACTGCGATTGCGTCCGCGGTGTCTCGACCTCGGAAGAAGTCATGACGTGCTCGGCCCCCCCGGCACACTTATTGGTGTCAGCCGGCGCACTCCGCGGTCACTATCGCGGATCGAACACGGGCGCTCAGCTCTCTCGCCACTGATACAGCCACCAGGCGAGGACGAGGCCCACCGCCGTCGAAAGGATGAGCAGGCCCGCGTCCAGGGCGAGACTGACATTGGTGGCCGGTTCCAGTCCGAGCACCCCTTGGACCAGGAGGGCGGCGTAGGTTGCCGGAAGAAGCTGAGCGAGTTCTCGCCACACCGGTGGGAGTCGGGAGAGCGGGTAGTACAACGGTGAAAGAATCCCGAGGAGAGTGAAGATCAGGTTCCCCACCGGCCACACCTCCCGCTGGCTTCGGAGCCGGCTGGACACCGCTATGCCGNGACCCAGATCGTCAGGATGCATGCGACGATGACAAGCCATGCGATGACGGACACGGACGTGACGGTGGCGAGGATGATTCCGAGGACCACGAGCGCGGGCAGGGCGGGGATGATGTTCGAGAACGCGACGCCGAACAAATACCGCACCTTGTCGTGAGGGGACGCCACGAAGATGTCCTGGAGTCGCAGTTCGATCCGGAAGACCGCGGAGTCCGAAAGGCACCAGCTTCCGATGTTCTGCGTCGAGAAGATCATGGCGCCCGCCACCTGGAGTGGCAAGTACGCGGGCGACGAGATCAGGTGGAGGAAGTAGAGGAAGAAAAAGGGCTGAAGCAACGGGACGATTGCCGCGGCGGGGCTCCTCCAGATCCACCGCCATCCGATCAAGCCCCACGCGGCGAGCACGCGGCCCTTTTGCGGTTGCGCTGCCAAGTTGACGTCGACCGCCATCGTCAGCGCTCCCGAGCCATCCGCCGGGCCCAGTAGATTCCAAAGAGGAACAGCGCGACGGCCTCCATGGCCAAGGCGGTTGCCGCGAGAACGGCCTCATTCCCGGTAATCGCTTCGAGACCGGCCGCGCTGTTCACGAGGACCGCCGCCCCGCTCGTTGGCAGGAGCAGGACGACCGACCGCCACTCGATGGGAACGAACCGAATCGGATAGAAAACGGGCGGCACGATGCCGAAGACGTTCGTCAGGAGCGCCGAGTAGGGCCAAATCGTCTTCATGTCCTTGAAGAGAGTCGACACGACGTAGCCAATCGTAGACGATACCGCCCACACCGCGAGGAGGCAGCTCGCGAGGACGAGCCACGCGACGAGGGTCAGCGGATGGAGGAGCTCTAAGATCACGAGGACGAAGAGGCTCGGAGGTAGGTAGGCGACGAGCATTCCGCCTGCGATGCCGACGAAGTACGCCTCGGGGGACAGCGGGCTCGCGTGGTACAGCTCGTTCAATTTGTGGTCAATACGAATGTACGCCGCCTCGTTCAACACCCGCTGCCCGATCAGGAACATCGAGTAGACGAGCGAGCCGATGAGCGTCACCGCGATCAGGTCCGGCGCGAGGACCGCCACGAAGATTAGCAACGCGCCCGGCGTCAGCGTGCCGGTGACGATCGCAAGCCACTCGTGGAATTGAACGCGGATCTCCGTCGCCAAGAAGACGCCGGTACCGGCCCATCGGAGTCCGAACGCCATCTTGATCACTCCGCGTCGATCGAGCGACCGACGATCGTGAGGAATGCCTCCTCGAGGCTCACGGGCCCAACGGTGGCGGACAGGTGCTCCCGCAGCGCCACGTCCATGATTTCGTGGACGCGCCCGGGCTCCGTGATGATGTGCAACGAATTCCCTTCCGCGACGCTCTGGCCGAACGAAGCGAACCGCTCCCGATGGTTCCCGCCGTTCTCGATCGAGACGCGCAAAGTCCCACCGATCTGCCGTTTCGCTTCTTCCGCCGTGCCTTCGAAGAGGATCTGGCCTTCCTCGACGATGTACAGACGTTCCGAGAGCGCCTCGGCCTCGTCGAGGTAGTGCGTGGTGAGGAGGACGGTGCAGCCTCTTCGCGTCAAGTCACGAAGGACGTCCCACACCGCGCGGCGGGCGAAGGGATCGAGCCCGATCGTCGGCTCGTCCAAGAACAGCAGCGGGGCCTCCGTCGCCATGACCGTCGCCACCATCGCGCGCTGCTTCTGCCCGCCCGACAGGGTCACGGACAGGCGGTCCGCGACCTCCTCGAGCCCCATTTTCTCCAGGGCGGCTTCCGTGCGCGCCTTCGCATCTTCGCGCGGGATGCCGCGTGCCCGAAGGTAGCAGTACACCTGCTCCCGCGGTGTCAGGTGAAAGAACGGTTTCCCCTCCTGGGGCACGACCGCGATCAGGGGTCGTACCGTTTCCGGCGAGCTGACGACATCGTGGCCGAACACTTCGATCTGGCCGGAGGTCGGAATGAGGAGGGTCGAGGCGATCCGAAGGAACGTCGTCTTCCCCGCGCCGTTCCGGCCCAGGAGCGCGATCCGCTCGCCGCGTCGGAGGGCGAGGGACACGCCTCGCAATGCCTCGACGTCGGGGGAGCCCCGACCGTGGTACACCTTCCGCACGTCAACGGCGCGGAGCGCCTCCGGCGACACGGCCCGAGCAAGCGGACGCTGCGTATAAAACTAGATTCCGCTCAGTTCGATTCCTCGAAGCCGGGATGCTCGCCCTTCTCGAACATCGCGAACGCGGCTTGGCGCTTCGCCTCTTTCTCCGCGTCGCTCATCTTCACGACCATCGCCACGGACCAGATGTGGCCGAACGGATCCTGGAGTTTGCCGTAGCGCTCGCCCCAGAACTGGTCCTCGAGAGGCATCGAGGCCTTCGCGCCCGCGGCGACGGCCTGATTCCAGAGCTTGTCGACGTCCTTCGAGTAGATGTGCAGGTTGAAGGTCGTCCCACCTGCCGAGACGGGCGACTTCGTATCGCCACCCGGAAACTCGTCCGACATCATCACGAACGAGTCGCCGATCTGAATCATCGCATGCATCAGGGTGCCGTCCGGCATCCCTTGGCGGGTGACTTCCTTCGCGCCGAACGCCTTCTTGTAGAACTCGATCGCCTTTGCGGCTCCGTTGATCACGAGGTATGGCGTAACGGTTCGCATCCCGCGTGGGATGGGTGCGGTCCGAGCCGCGCTCGTTCGCTTTCTCGTGGGTGCCTTCTTGCTCTTCCCTGCTCTCTTGGATTTGCGCGCCATTTGGGGACTCCCCCGTCGTGGTATCGGTGCCGCTCGGATAAGGCTGATGCCCGGACTTCGACGGTCTCAGTCTTGCAACCACAAACCCATCAGGATTTCGTCTACGTAGGCGCCACGGATGAGCACATGGCGTCGGCTGACGCCCTCGTTCTCGAAGCCGAGGGATTCGTACAAGCGGTGTGCTCTCGCGTTCGTTCCGAAGACGGCCAGTTCGGCTTTCTTGAAGCCGCGAGCTCGCATCCATTCCAGGATCCGCTCCATCAGCATGCGCCCGAGGCCGACCCCACGCCATCCGTCCCGAATCGCGATTCCGATCCCACCCACGTGGCGGGTCTTCGCATACGTCCCTGCGTGGCAGTCCGCCGATCCAATGGCTTCCCCGGCTGCATCCGCGACAAACAAGATGGCCCGCACGCCATCGAAGGTGCTCAGCCATTGCCGTTCGTGCTCGAGGTCCGGGGCCAGCTGGTCGATCAGGATGTAGACTTCCTCACGGCCGACGAGGTTCACGTTCCGAAGGAGAGACTCCGCATCGCTGAGACGGGACGGCCGGATGACGACGCGCCTGCGGTCCTTGAGCATGACTTCTTCGGCCCGCATCGG
>VBLV01000048.1:0-2969 GCA_005879045.1 Methanobacteriota archaeon
GCTGAATCTGAACCTCGCGAACATGACGTCCCTGGCGACGGCCTACAAACAAGCGCATTGGAACCTGCAGGGCCCGGGATTCGCCCAGCTCCATGAATTGTTTGACCGGTTCGCAGACCAGACGAGAGAATATGCCGATCTCGTCGCGGAGCGCGCGGTTCAATTGCACGGCACCTCGCATGGGACGATCGAAGGAGCCGTGAAGGAGACGACGCTCCCTGCGTTCCCGCTGGACGAACATCGGGAAGATCTTCTCCTGAAGGCGCTCACCGACCGCGCCGGCGTGGCGATCTCAGAGATCCGACGGGGCATCGACGGGAGCGAAGAGGACCTTCCCACGCAGGATGTCTACATTGAGATCGCTCGCGGTCTCGAGAAGCAGGAATGGATGCTGCGGTCCCACTTGACCGGATGAATCTCGGTCGCTAAGGCCGGACCTGAAAGCCCGGGAATCTTGGGTGCCTCGAGAGTTCCCGGGGGAGAAGGGCCATATACTCCATACCGGCATGCGGCCAACCGGAGGAGTGCAATGAGCCGCATTACGGTGGGTCAGGAGAATTCGGCGCCGATCGAGATCTATTACGAGGATCACGGGTCCGGGAAACCGGTCGTGTTGGTCCACGGATGGCCGCTCAGCGGCGCCTTGTGGGAGAAGCAAGTCACGGACCTCCTGCGTGCGGGCCACCGAGTCATCACATACGACCGCCGAGGGTTCGGCCACTCCAGCAAGCCGGCGAGCGGCTACGATTACGACACCTTCACGGAAGACCTCCGAAAGCTCGTGACCGCGCTCGACCTGCACGACTTCGCCCTCGTCGGCTTCTCCATGGGAGGCGGCGAGGTTGCCCGCTACTTTGGCAAGTACGGATCCGACGACGTGAGCCGAGCCGTGTTCATGTCGGCCGTTCCTCCGTTCCTGCTGAAGACGGCCGACAATCCGGAGGGCGTGGACGCGGCGGCGTTTGAAGGGATCAAGGCGGGCGTCCTCGCGGACCGCCCCGCGTTTCTGACCCAGTTCCTCGCGAATTTCTTCAACTTCGATCAGCTGGGCGGCACGCTGGTCAGCGACCAGGCCGTGCAACTCTGTTGGAACATCGCGGCGGGCGCTTCGCCGAAGGGGACGCTCGATTGCGTCACGGCCTTCTCATCGACGGACTTCCGGAACGACCTCACACGCGTCGATGTGCCCACGCTGATTATCCACGGCGATGCGGATCGCATCGTGCCCCTCCCCGTCTCGGCCAAGCGCACGGCGGAAATCGTCGAGGGAAGCAAGTTGATCACGATTGAGGGCGCCCCGCACGGCTTGAACTGGACGCACGCGAGCAAAATAGATCCCGAGCTGGTACATTTCCTCGGGTAGGGTCAGGCGCCAGGGCGGGCTGCAGTCGAGCCTGGGCGGTTCAAAGTCCTGGTCGATCTCGAGCACGAGGTTGAGGGCACGCTGTCCATCGCCGCTGGCCCCGGGGACTCGAAATCCCCCGGAGCTTCTTTGACGGAACTTCAGTCCTCCGCGTGATCGGTAATCCTGGGAACACGGGACCCACGAGCCAAAATGAGCGAGGAGGCGTAGCGCTTAAGTGAGAAGACCCGGATGCGGCGTGACAGGAGGGAGCAGTCTGAAAGCGTACGTCCTGATGGGCGTAGCGTTGGCGTTGTTTGCGGTATCTAATCCAGTCGCGGGGTCACCGAAATTCTCGGGATGGTCGACCCCCGTCAACCTCGGCCCCGTTATCAACTCAGTCCTTAGGGAGAACGGACCTGCGATTTCCAAGGACGGCCTGAGTCTATACTTCGGGTCGTTTCGCGACGGCGGGTTCGGCGGATCCGACATCTGGGTGTCGCAACGAGCGAGCGTCGACGACTCCTGGGGACCACCCGTGAATCTCGGCCCGACGATTAACACGGCAGTCCTCGAGGCGGTCCCCGAGTTCTCGCGCGATGGTCACTGGATGTTCTTCAACCGGGTCGGAGGACCCGGTAGTCTCGGCGGCTTTGACATCTGGGTCTCTCATCGCGAGAAAGTCCATGATGACTTTGCCTGGGAGACGGCCGTCAATCTCGGGTCGGCGATCAATACCGCGTCCAACGATGCAGGCCCGAGCTACTTCGCGAACGACGACCTCGGCGTGCCTCTCCTGTTTTTCGGGAGTGACCGGGCCGGCGGGCTGGGTGGCTACGACATTTACGTCAGCGCCCAGCAGGCGGACGGATCCTGGGGGGCGGCCGAACCGGTGACGGAGCTGAGCAGTTCCACCAACGATCAGCGTCCATCCATTCGCTCCGATGGACTCGAGTTGTTCTTCTTCTCGGACCGGGTCGGAGGAGTCGGGCTGACTGACCTGTGGGTCTCCACCCGTGGCAGCACGTCCGACCCATGGTCCCCGCCGGTGAACCTCGGTTCCGGGGTGAACAGCCCGCAGGACGACACACAGCCGTTTATCGCCCCGGATCGCGTGACCCTGTTCTTCGCGTCGACTCGACTCGGTTCGGTGGGAGATCAGGACCTGTACGTGACGACTCGCCTAAAGACCTAGCCGTAAGCGTTCACCTGGGTCGGTCGACGATGCGGACGAAAGACGGCGCGATCATGCAGAGGTGTCGAACGAGCCGGATTTGAAACGTGAGTCGGCCCGCGAGCGACCCTCGTCGGTCAAGGAGGCGTCTGTGGACCAAGCCATTCCCGAGCCTGACTCCAGAGCCGCGCAAACAGGTCCTCAGCCCATCGATGTCCCGTCGGGTCAGTCAAGAGGAGCATCGACTCCATGTCGACCTTTCCCTCGAGGGTCGGGAAGCACACGCCCGCTACGTCGTCGAGGACCGCCAGAAAGATTCGCGCCTCTGGAACCAGGCGCACGGGGTAGTTTCGCTGGATCGGCGGAGCCCTGGCGATCTCGCGTTGAAACGCTTCGCGAGATCGGATCACGCGGACATCCGCGCCGGCCGCCGCCTTTTCTCGCATGACCGGC
>VBLV01000048.1:2994-6991 GCA_005879045.1 Methanobacteriota archaeon
AGATCCGTTGCTTTACCGCTCGCAGGTACCGCTCTTGGGCGGCAGCGACGTCGTACATTCCCGTCACGAACGTGCCGCCGTTCAACGCGCCGAGCCGATCGACGAATTCCGCGGGCACCACCCCCACGTTGTGTTTCAGGAGGAACTCGCGATTCGCGAGCAGGAAGTGGAACAGCGGGAAGGCACCGGAGACGAGCCGGGCCAGGTTCGTGGGCTCGAACTGGCTTTGCGGATTCTTGGCGACCAGACCGGCGGATGTAAGCCGATTCAGATGTCGTGTGGTCTCGGAGACCGTCATCCGCAGATGGCGCGCAATTTGGGCGTGGCGGAGCGGTCGTTCGGCGACCGCGTCCAAGATCCCGAGTCGTTCGTCTGAGGCGAGTTCAAAGAGGAACCGGGCGAGGCCCGTGGACTCCATACCGAGCGGATAACTTCGGGCCGATACTAAGGTCTTCGGAGCGAGCCGAACGCAGATTCATGAACGACCGATGCTTCGGACGCCGGTAACCACCTAACCGGGAGAGAAATTTCGGTGACGAGGAACAAGCAGCAATCGAGGTCCGAAGACGACCAGGATCAAGAGCGGCCAGCCACGCGGGCCGTCGGCCCGCACGCACGGCTAATCCTTGCGGTGGTCATCGCGGCCGCGTTCCTCGATGTCGTCGACTTCTCCGTCGTTCAAGTGGCGCTCCCCACGATCCAGCGAGAATTCCTGGCCCCCCTCGCGGAGAGCCAGTGGGTGACCGGTGTGTACGGGCTCACCTTGGCCGGATTCCTGATGGTGAGCGGTCGGGCCGGCGACGTCTACGGCCAGAAGCGCCTCTTCCTCTTCGGAATCGTCCTGTTCACTGTGTCGTCCTTGTCGGCCGGACTTGCGCCATCGCTTCTCTCCCTCGTCGTCTCGAGGGCGATTCAAGGCATCGCCGCCGCCATGACGACAGCCACGGCCCTGGCGATCCTCGCGGCCACGTTCCCCGAGGGGAAGGAGCGCAACCGGGCGTTCGGGGTCCTCGTCTCGATCCTATCCGCGGGGTTCGCCGCAGGCTCGATCGCGGGCGGCATCCTCACCGCGGCGTTCGGGTGGCGATCGGTCATGTTCGTCAACGTGCCGATTGGGGCCGTGGCGACGATCTTGGCTCAGCGATTCATCGCGCGGAACGGTCCACGCACGACATCGAAGCGTCTCGACATCCCCGGCGCCGTGACGGTCACCGCCGGGTTGATCCTCCTTGTATACGCGTTCACGATTGCCGCGACCGACGGCCTCTTCACAATGCAGGCGGCGGTTCCTCTGGGCCTCTCCGCCCTCACCTTGGCGGCCTTCCTGGCCATCGAATATCGGTCGAAGGCGCCGCTCATGCCGCTGGCCTTCCTGCGTCGCCGGACGACCCTGACCGCGAACGTTCTGTCGCTCGTAGTGAGCTCCTCCGCGGGAGCGCTGATCGTGTTGACCGTCTATTTGCAGGGCGTCCTTGGTTACTCCCCCCTAGATGCGGGTCTGGCATTCCTTCCCGCGGCCGCGATCTTCTTCTTCGTCGGCGGATGGGGGTCCTCGTGGCTCATGAACCGGATCGGCCTACAACGAGTACTCGTCATTTCCACGGCGTTCGTGACCTTGGGGCTGGCGATGCTGGCGCCTCTGCCGGTCGCCGCGGGCTATCTCGGCATCTTGCCGGGGACGATTCTGTGGTCGCTCGGTGCGAGCATCGGATTCCCCGCCCTCGCCATCGCGGGCCTCTCCGGAACAAAGCCCGGGGAAGAGGGCCTCGCCTCGGGGCTGATCCAGACCTCCCAGCGCCTCGGCTTCCCGCTTGGCCTGTCCTTGGTGTTGACCGTTGCCAGCAGGTTCGATCCGCAGCTCGGGCTGACTGGGTTCCGGTACGCCTTTCTCGGGGCCGCCGTGCTGAGCGCGGTTGGACTCGGAATCGCCCTCCGGTTCCGAAGCGAGAGCGTCCCCGCGTTCGTCGACGGGCCGGGGCATGAGCTCGGTTCGGTCGGAGAACCGGGAGAGTTTGAATGAAGCGGTTGAATCTCGCCGCCGCACAGGGCCCGAGGTTGACGGAGGTCCGCGCGCGGCTCCAACCGCGGGTATATCCGGCGCGGGCGAATGACCTCGTTGGAATCAGGTGAAGGGAATGCGCAAACTCATCATGTGGAATCTGGTCACGCTGGACGGCTTGTTTGAAGGCCCGAAGAGTTGGGAAATCGATTGGCACGACACGATCTGGGGAGACGAGTTGGAGCAGTATGCGATCGAGCAATCGAAGTCGACGGGCATGCTGTTGTTCGGCCGGGTGACGTATGAAGGAATGGCCTCGTACTGGCCGACTCAGAAGGGCGAGGTGGCCGACTTCATGAACTCGATCCCGAAAGTCGTGTTTTCGAGGACGCTGAAGAAGGCGGAATGGAACAACACCCGGCTCGTGAAGGACAACGTGGTCGAGGAAGTCATCAAGCTGAAGAAAGAGCCTGGAAAGCCCTTGTTCGTCTTTGGAAGCGCCGATCTCTCTTCGACGCTGTTGAAGCACGGCCTCTTCGACGAACTCGATCTGGCGCTCACTCCCTTGCTCTTGGGCCGCGGGAATCCGTTGTTCAAACCGAATTCGGAGCGCATCAAGATGAAATTGCTTGAGGCGAGACCATTGAAGTCAGGTGGCGTGATCCTACGCTACCAGCCGGAACGGACCGCTGACAACTCCGGGCCGAGGCGGGCCGCGAAAGCCTGAACGCCCGCCGCAGGATGGCCCGGTGAATCGTATGGATGACAAAGGGAAGCAATTCAAGACGATCGACGAGTACATCAAGGCCTCCCCAAAGGATGTCCAAGGGATCCTTCAGAAGGTTAGACTGACAATCCGAAAGGCGGCGCCAAAGGCCGTAGAGACCATCAGCTATCAAATGCCGACGTTCAAACTGAACGGCAAAGGGCTCGTCTACTTCGCGGCGTTCAAGAATCACATCGGATTTTACCCGATACCTTCGGGGATTGAAGCCTTCAAGGAGGAACTGTCGGAGTACAAACTTGGAAAAGGCTCCGTCCAATTTCCGATCGACAAGCCGATTCCGTACGACCTGGTGCGAAGAATCGTCAGATTTCGAGCGAGGGAGAATCAAGAGCGGAAGAGATAGGCGACTCCCTTCGACTCGACGCCCGGGAAGGAATTTCTGCGGGCTGCTTAGGCTGTAATTTTGCACCTAACCACCGCCATGCGGCATCCCCGGGGGAAGCCCAAACAAGGCTGATGCCTCCGGTAAGGCATATTGTGGACGGGAGGCAGAGGGTGGCGGACATGTTCGACATCACGCAGGTCGTCCTGATCGTGGCTGGGTTCGCGTTCGTTGCGACCTTGGTGTTTTTCTTGAAAGGCCTGTATCTGATCCGTGCCGGCGAGGTCGGCGTCCTGGTCAAGAGGCTGGGCGGGCGGAAGATGCCGGCGGGACAAGTCATCGCCCGACATGGGGAGATCGGGACGCAGGCTGCGACGCTGATGCCGGGGCTGTACTGGCGGATGCCCGTGGTGTGGAGCATGCGCCGGTCCAAGGTCGTCCAGGTTGCCGAGACGGAAATCGCAACCGTCGAGGCGATCGACGGGCGTCCCTTGCCGAAGGGACGACTCCTCGGGGACGAGATCGAGTGCAACCAGTTCCAAGACGGCGAAGCGTTCCTCGACAACGGCGGGTTCAAGGGTCCGCAGGTCGCAATCATCCGCCCAGGGACGTACCGGATCAACCCGTTCCTGTTCTACGTGGCCAAGCAGCCCGCGACGGAGGTCGCGTCCGGGAAGGTCGGCGTCGTGACCGCGCAGGATGGACAGCCCCTTCCTCCGAAGTTCATCGTGGCGCCCCAGCCCGATGTCTCGTCGACGGCGGTGCATCCGAGCGCCCGGCCGCACAACTTCTTCCAGGACGGCCAGGCGTTCCTCGACAGCGGCGGCTTCCGAGGCCCGCAGCTCGCCACGCTCCAGCCCGGACGGTACTACATCAACCCGACGCTCTT
>VBLV01000048.1:7022-7616 GCA_005879045.1 Methanobacteriota archaeon
CAGGTCCAGATCGACGAGGTCGCCGAAGTCCCCCCGGGCTTCGTGGCGGTCCTCCGATCGAACATCGGGGAGGAACTCGACCAGGTGGACATGGAGCCCGTGCCGGTCACGGACAGCCCGGACTTCGACCAGACGATCCATGCAGCGGTTGAACGGTTGCTCGTTCCGGATCGAAACCGGCGGGGAATCTGGCGGAATCCCGTGGCCCCAGGCAAGTACAACCTGAACCGGGTCGCATTCACGGCGTACCTGGTTCCGACGTCGGCCATCATGGTCGACTGGGCTCGCTCGGAGCGGCCAGACGCTCCGAGTCTCTCGCGCCGTCCGTCGGATCCGGCAGTCGACGAGTCGGACTATCCCTACCTGACGGAACAGGGCGAGAAGGGCCTGTCCTTCTTCCGCTTCGGCCAACTGCTCGTGACGTCCAGGGACGGATTCAAACTCGAGGTCGACGTGCGGATGGTCATCCGGATCCTCCCGGAGAACGCGGCCTTCGTCATCGCGCGGTTCGGCTCGGTGTTCAACCTGATCCAGCAGATCGTGCACCCCTTGATCGACGCATCCTTCCGCAACAACGCCGGAGAGAAGAAGGCG
>VBLV01000048.1:7628-9724 GCA_005879045.1 Methanobacteriota archaeon
GGTCGCAGCTGCAAGAGGAGGCTTTGAACCGCGCGCGGGTCCAGTTTGCCAAGTACTACGTCGAGGCGCAGAACCTGCTCATCTCCTACATCGCCGTCGACCCGACGCTACTCGCGACCCAGACGAACAAGGAGATCGCGATCCAGCAGCAGACGCAGTACGAGCAGCAGGCCACCGCGGAGCAGCGGCGCATCGCGGTCCAGGAGATGACGGCACGCGCGAACCTCCAGCCGAAGGTCGTCGAGGCGTCCTACCAGGTGCAGATCAACGAAAACCTCGCGAAGGCGGCGATCAAGCAAGCCGAAGGCGTGCGTGACTCGACGCGCATCCAGGCGGACGGAAATGCGGCCGCGATCCGGATGGTCGGCGAGGCGCAGGCGGACGCGTATCACGCCCAGGCCGACGTCCTCGGCTCCGACCGGGTCGCGCTCGTCAAGGTCATGGAAGAGGTGCGCGACGGCAAGATCCGGGTGACGCCGGATACCCTCGTCACGTCCGGCGGGGATGGGTCCGGCGCGGGAACCCTCTTGACGGCCTACCTCGCGAAGCTCCTCACGGAGCCCAACGGCGGCAAGCCGGCCGAGCCGTACAAGCGAACCGAACACCCCGACTACACGTCGGATCTGGAGAAGAACACGACCCGCAAGAAAGGGAGCGAATCGTCGGAGCACCCTCCAACCGAATCACCGGGAGAATGAGATCGGGAGAGCCGAGTGCGGTTCTCCTCCCTGCGCCTTCCCGCGGTCGTGACCGACCGACCCTCGGGCAGATTCGGTTCGAAAAGGCTTAGTCTGGTTTTCCAGCTATCCTCGGCCCATGCGCGACATGACGAAACGTGTCCGAACGAGCTTACTGGAAGTCGCGTACGAGGACCGCGGCAGACCGCAAGCGGAACCCGTGATCCTTGTCCATGGCTTCCCTGACGACATCCGCACCTGGGACGGTGTCGTCGCTCCTCTCGTCGATGCGGGGTATCGGACGCTGACGCCGTTCTTGCGAGGATTCGGACCGACCCGTTTTCTCGAGAAGACCGCGCTCCGATCCGGCCAGCTCGCCGCACTCGGCCAAGACGTGATTGAATTTGCCGATGCCTTGGGCATCGAGCGGTTCACGTTGGTGGGCCACGATTGGGGCGCCCGGGCCGCGTACATTGTGGCGGCCTCGTGGCCGGAACGAGTCCGAGGGCTCATCGCGTTATCGGTTGGCTACGGCACCTCCACGCCGAGGGATCGGCTCTCGTATGATCAGGCGCGGGCGTATTGGTATCAGTGGTACTTCGGCCTCGAGCGAGGACGTGTGGCGCTGGAACAGGATCGCCGCGGGTTGTGCCGATGGCTCTGGAGCACATGGTCTCCGGATTGGCATTTTGATGAGGCGACGTTTGAAACGACCGCCCGGTCCTTCGACAACCCAGACTTCGTCGAGGTATCGATTCACTCCTACCGCCATCGTTGGGGCGATGCGCCTGGAGACCATCGGTACGACGGGATCGAAGCCCGCATAGCGGGATTACCGCGGATCGGCGTCGCTACGACGGTCCTGCACGGAGCGGATGACGGAGCTACGTTTCCGGAGACGTCGGCGGGCAAAGAACAGCACTTTACAGGCCCGTACGATCGTCGGGTCATCGATAGCGTGGGTCACTTCGTCCAACGCGAGCGACCCCACGCGGTGGTCGACGCCGTGCTCGCCCAGATGAGACCCTAATCTCCCTCTGACTTTGATCGGCAAAGCGATTTAGGCCCATGGGCTCGAAACGATTCTCGCCAGAAGGCGGTGGCCCTTGGCCGACATAGACTTATCACTCGTTCGTTGCTCACGGGAGCGTGACGTCGAGGACCCAAGTCGTTGTCGCCGGTGCGGCGCGAACCCCGATCGGCCGGTTCAAGGGCGCGTTCTCGGAGGTCCCGGCCCCCCGCCTGGGGGCCTCTGCGGTGACGGAAGCGATCCGCCGGGCGAACATCGAGCCGAAGGACGTCAGCGAGCTGTTCTTCGGGTCCGTGATCCAAGCGGGGCTCTACCAAAACTGTGCCCGCCAGGTCGTGATCTTCTCGGGGATTTCGGAGAGCGTGAGCGGGACCACCGTGAACATGGTC
>VBLV01000049.1:0-3997 GCA_005879045.1 Methanobacteriota archaeon
TACAGGATAGCGCGAGCGCTAGCTTCGATGAGGCCTTTAAATTGCCCCGAACGATTCGGCAATCCATGGCCTTTCAGACGCGGCAAGCGCCCTCTCTTCCGTTCGAATCGTGGATTCCGCTCGCTCGCCAAGTCGTCCACACGTCCCTCCGCCTCGGATGGAAGGACGTCTTTACGATCTACACCTATCCGCCGACCATCCCACTCGCGGAAGCGCTGGCCCTCGAAGCGCGCCGCGCAGGAAGCGACACGCACCTTACGCTCATGACGGACGACCTCTGGTTCACGTCGATGGAAGAGCTGTCGACGAAGTGGCTGAGTACAGCCTCCCCAATCGAACATGCGATCGCCGAGGCGGAAACCGCGCACATTTACCTCGGCGGCCCTGCGGACGCCCGCCGAATGCGGGACATCCCACCCGAGAAGTTTGAGGCGAATAGCTTGGGGGGCGACCGACAGCACGAACCGCGGAGGAAGCGGCGGGTCCGGGACATCGACTTGCCGATTGGGCGCATCACACCGGAGCGCGCAGAGGCCTACGGCCTCGACTACGAGAAATGGTACGGGAGCTACCAGAAGGCACTCGCTGTGGACTTGAAGAAAATCCAGCAAGCGGGCGCTGCGTTGGCCCGGTCGCTTCGGGGGCGGAAGAAGATCCGGATCGAGTCGGATGCGGGGACCGACCTGCGGTTCGAGACGAAGGCCATCGTGCCGATCGTGAGCGACGGCATCATCAGCGCGGAGGACATCCGCCGCGGATTCGTTCGAACGGCTTTGCCGGCGGGCCGTCTCGAGGTGGCCGTCCGTCCGGAATCCGTCAACGGAGACATTCGGGGGACGGACCCCATTCCATTCGCAGGGCGTGCGATCGTCCGCCCATGGTTCCAGATTCGGTCTGGGAGGATCGTCGAATCGGGAGCCTCAAAACATCAAGACCTCCTCCATCGAGTGTTGCGGCCGTCGAAATCGAAGGCCGCGCGGATTGGTTACTTCACGATTGGCTTGAACGAGGCGGCGGAACCGTGCATGCTGGACAACAGCATCGTGAAGGACGACGTCGGCCTGGGCCTTGGGCCCCACCCGGAGTTGGAGCGGCGCATCGCGGATCCCACGGTCTCGTTCGATTGGACCGTCGGACCCGTCCGGATCGAGATCCGACGGTAGGCCGCGCGCCTTTCCACTACGACTACACAGACATAATAAACTCCGGACGGTTCCTCGAAATCGGACCATGGAGCCCTGGGACGTCACGATCGTCGGTGGCGGGATTCTCGGGACCTCGTTCGCGTACTGGCTCGCGAACCGCTACGACGGCCGCATCGCCGTCCTCGAGAAGGAATCGCAAGTCGCGATGCACACCTCGCGCCGAAACACCGGCGTCGTTCATCGACCGTTCTACCTCGACCCGGTCGGGCGAAAGGTCTTCGCGCGGTCGTCTCAGGTCGCCTATGGAATGTGGAAGGCTTTCGCGGCCGAACGGCGCTTGCCGTGGCTGCCCGTCGGCACGTTCGAAGTCGCGGTCCGTCCGGACCAGGTGTCGCGTCTCGAGAAGTACCGGGATTGGGGCCTCGCGAACGGGATGGGAGAGGACGAACTCGCGCTCCTGACCGCAGAGGATGTGAGGCGCCTCGAGCCGAACGTGCGCTGCCATGGGGCGATCTGGTCGAAGACGGACACGGCCGTCGACTATCAGGCGTTCACGCAGGCGCTGCGGGAGGACGCGGAGCGCGCAGGGGCGAAGTTCCTCATGGGAGCCAACGTCGCGTCGGTCACCCCGACCGACGACACCATCGAGGTCCGACTCGCGCTCGAGACCTCGGCGGACCGTATCTATGTGGACTCGCGAGAACAGATTCGTGTCACGGCGAGCCAGTCGGACGAATCCCTGCGGACACGATTTCTGATCAACGCCGCGGGGGGCCACTCGATCGACATCGCGCACGCGCTCGGCGTCGGCCTCGAGTACACGGACCTCCACTTCCGCGGAGAATACTGGGAGGTCGGCCCGGAGTGGCATTATCTGTGCGGCCGGAACATCTACACCGTCCCGCGTCATCCGGAGCTGCCGTTCCTCGATCCGCACTGGATCGTCCGCGCAGACGGACGGCGGGAGATCGGCCCCAATGCGGTCCCGGTCCCCGGTCCGTACACGTACCACGGATTCTTCGAAGACCCGGCGGATGCAGTGAAGAAACTGCTTGAGCGCCCGGTCGGAAACAAACTCGCGGCCCTCTTCAATCCCGACTTCATGATGCTCGCGACGAAAGAGTGGGCGTCCTCGATCTCGAAGCGGGCGATGGCGAAGCGCGTCCAAGAATTCCTCCCCGCCCTCCACATGAAATACCTCGCGCGACCGGGGACCGCGGGCGTGCGCGCCCAGGTCGTCGACCCGCACGGGAACTTCGTCAAGGAGGCGATCGAGATTCCTGGGCCCCATTCGTTCCACGTGGTGAATTACAATTCGCCCGGTGCGACGGGGTCGCCCGCATACACCGCGTGGATCGTGCAACTCCTAGCCAAAGCCGGCCACCTGGACCATCTGAAGGCGAAGGCGGCGAAGCCCGCGGGGCTTTGGGACTTCGACGCGGTCTGCGCCGCGATCGAGGCGCCAAGCGGAACGGCCTGATGTTCCAAGAGACATCCCGTTCGCGAATTCGCCGCGCGCAATGGGGGCGCGAGGACTGGCCGCCGAATGACGGTGGCAACTACATACGCCGGCGAGGGGTCACGGTTCCCATGAAGTACCGTTTCTACTACACGGGCATTCGAGTGCGGAACCTGACACGCTCTCTCGCCTTCTACAAGAAGGCGTTCGGGATGCGGGTCGTGAACCGAGGGACGATGCCGCACGGCGGAAAGTACGTTCAGCTCGAGGGAGCTGGTTCCCGCCAGCGGCTCGAACTGAATTGGTATCCTCCGGGATCCCGGTTCTACTCTCCCTATCGGAGGGGCGAGGAGATCGACCATCTGGCGTTCGTAGTGGATGACGCCGAGAAAGCGTACCGCGAACTGATCCGAAAGGGTGCGAAGCCCGCGGTGCCTCCGGAGAAGGCGGAGGGCACGGAAGTCTACGTCAAGGATCCGGACGGGATCTGGATCGAGCTGCTCTCCTGATCGATCGGCTCGTGCTTCACCCTGAGTCGGCCCGGCTACCCAAAACCTCAGATGCGCTCTCCCGATGCCCCATCGATGCCGGAGCCCATGCGGCTCACCGTACGTCCGATCGGCCGGCGGGACCCAATCGCTCTCTTCCGTCGCTTGCAACGTGGGCATTGGCCGTTCTTCCTCGATTCCTCCCTGGCGGACCCGGAGCTGGCCCGGTACTCGTTCCTCGGATCCGATCCCGTCGGATGGTTCCGGAGCCGCGGTCCTAACGCGGCATACGCGACACCGTGGGGCGAGTCCTCGACCAACCGAAATCCAATCGAAGCGTTCGGCGAGTTCCTCGACGCCCTGCCGTGGGCCACCGCGGGCACGCCCGCGTACCCGTTCCTCGGAGGGCCCGTAGGCTACTTCGCGTACGACCTCGGCCGCCAGATGGAACGATTGCCGGATGAGAAACCGTCGGACCTTCAGCTCCCGGACATGCATTTCGCCGTCTACCCTCGTGTGTACGTCCTCGACCGAGTGTGGGGCGAGACGTTTGTGATCGCCCCGCGCACCCGCATCGCATACGAGCCCCCGCCAATCCCAGACCGGCTGTCTGTCCCTCCCGAACCGCACCCGATCGAACCCCTCGAGCCGAAGGAATACGTCCAGACGATCGAGGAAGCGAAGCGGGCGATCTATGACGGGGAGATCTACCAGGTCAACCTCTCCCATCGCGTCGCGCTTCCGTTGCGGGGAACGCCCACGGCGGCGTACGAGCGCCTCCGAGCGCGCACGCCCTCGACGTTCGGCGGATTCCTCGAGGCGGGAGACCACCGCCTGCTTTCGGCGAGTCCGGAACGGTTCCTCCGCGTCCGCGGCCGGGACATCGAGACCCGTCCGATCAAGGG
>VBLV01000049.1:4153-5980 GCA_005879045.1 Methanobacteriota archaeon
GAGAGCGTGGTGCGAGGACGCCTTCGAAACGACGTGACGATCCCGGACCTGGTGCGGGCCACGTTCCCCGGCGGCTCGATCACGGGAGCGCCGAAACCGCGAGCCATGGAAATCATCGAGCGGCTCGAGCCGCACCGCCGCGGCGTGTACACGGGCGCGATCGGTTACGTCTCCTGGGACCGCTCCGTCGATTGGAACATTGCGATCCGCACCGCGACCGTCATCGGCGAGACGGCCTACTTCGCGGTCGGCGGCGGCATCGTGGCGGACTCGGATCCGGAGGCAGAGTATCGGGAGACGCTCGACAAGCTCCGCGGACATGCGGAGGCCCTCACGCAAGACCGCGTGGAGGTGACCTCGGACGGCCTCCGCGTGGCTTGACGGCGTCTTGATCCCCGAGGACGCCGCGCGAGTCCCGATCGGGAACCGCGGGTTCCTGTACGGGGACGGATGCTTCGAGACGATCCGAATCCACCGCGGGGCACCCTTCCGACTCGAGGCGCATTTCGCGCGGCTGCGGTCCGCTCTGGAGGTCCTACGTATCGAACCACCATGGGGATTCGAGGACCTTCGTCAAGGCGCGAGGAAGGTCGTCGAAGCCAACGGCGTCGTCGAGGGCCTCGCGCGGATTACCGTCGTTGCGGGAGAGCGGCCCACGACCCGAGGGATGGCGACGATCACGTCCCGCGCCCTCCCGGAGATTCCGTCGCAACCGGCGTTGCATGTCGCTGCCTCCATCCGGCGCATGTCCGGCCCCATGAGTCAGGTCAAGTCGATCGCCCGCGGCGCGGAGGCAGTTGCGCTTCGAGAGGCCGAGGCGGAAGGCGCCTTCGATGCGATCCTCCTCAACGAGAAAGGTCGCGTGGTCGAGACGACCGCGCGTAACGTGTTCCTGGTTTCGGACGGATCTCTTCAGACACCGCCGATATACGAGGGTGCGCTTCCCGGAATCACCCGAAGTGCCGTCCTCGAGATTGCGGCGCGGGCGAAGATCCGGGCGCGGGAGATGTTCGTCTCGCTCGATCGGCTGCGCGGGGCCGACGAGGTGTTCCTCTCCGGCAGCGGGGTCGGCGTCCTGAGCATTACTTCGGTCGACGGACGACGAATGGAAGCCCCGGGCCCGGCGACCCGTACGATTCAGGATGGCTACGCGACGATGCTGGACGCTGAGGCGAAATGGTGAACGCGGGAGCTCGACCGAGCGATCGACTCCTTTGAGATCGCCGTGCCCTTCAGTCGGTCGGTTTCACCTGGCCGCGAATCTCCCCACCGGGGAAATCGCCCGGTCCCGTGTTCGGCGGCGCGACGCCATCATCCGTGTGGATATTCACATAGGCGGTTCCCGCAGTCAGGTTTTCCACCAAGGCGCTCATCGGTTTGCCGGCAAAGGGTCCCACGAACTTCGTCGCGTCGAAGTCGCCTTGAGCCAGAATGCCATTGAAGCGACCGCCACCAGGCGCCGCGGGCGGGGGACCGCCGACGGGATACAGCCAGACGATGACCGGGCCCGCCGTGTTGGCGTCTCCGAGATGGATGTGCGCCATGATCACGTTGTTGATGTTCGCGGCAATGACCTTGTAATGAATCGATTCCCCGTCCGCGCTCAACTCGAAGATGGCCACCCCGCGAGCATTCGTGTCCCGCGGCGTCGGCCTCTCGTTGATCCCGGCGAGGACGGCATTCCAATGCGATCCGCTTTCATCGTCCGCCCTCGCGACGGTGACGGCGAACGCCGCGGTGACGAGGGCCATCGCGAGCAGCGTCATTCCCACGATTCTCTTCGACAAACGAAATCTCCTCCCGGGGACGGCACCGCGGATGAGGCCC
>VBLV01000076.1:0-623 GCA_005879045.1 Methanobacteriota archaeon
TCTACTACAATCAGGAGCGTGTCGACAAGTGGGAGGCGTGGCGCGCCGGCGCAGGAGCGGCGGTCTTGTTGCCCTTGACGAACAACACGCTCGAGGTGCTGAACATCACGGGCGTTCACCGGGCCTGGGTCCCGCTCGTCCTTGGCGGTGAGCCGGCGACCGTCCACGGGCAGATCGGCTTCACCCGTTCCAGCTTCCCCATGCTGTTCTATCTGCCCGTGAAGTCGGCTTCGCACACAGGGATCGCCTATCTCGACCTCAACGCGCTCGCTCTGGTCCCCGACCGAGAGTTCGCTCAGCTCGACAGCTCCTGGGATCCGATTGGCCTTCCCCTCAGCACGCGCGGCGAGTCGGTGTACGCGGGCTTCTATCGCTCCGCGAACGACACGAGCTACCTCGTCGGCCTAAACCAGACGGGTGCCGTGATCCCGCAGTTCCGGGCATATTTCCACGGCCCGCTCCGGGACTACTTCGAGGTCGATGCCCGCACCTCCGTCTTCATCTTCACCGCGGACCACCAGATCCTGTCGATGGGCACGACGTTCGCGACCGGGGGCGTCGAGGTGCCGGCCTTCCTCGGGGTGATTCCCCCACCGAGCGTTCCGCACGTCGTTTACGCGGGT
>VBLV01000076.1:649-4956 GCA_005879045.1 Methanobacteriota archaeon
GGGAGCGCGATCACGCCGCAAGAGGTGAACGGCGCCTTCACGGACCCGGTCTCCCGGCAGACGCTCGTCTTCCAACTGCTCGGGACCACGCGGGCCCCGCTGCCCCCGGGAGTCTATCCCTCCGGGAACCGCTACATCCTCGGGACGGACTTCATCGGCCACGACATCCTGACGCTCGTCTTCTACGGGGCCCAGGTCGCGTTCCTCGTCGGGTTGCTGGCGGCTCTCCTCGGGGTCGGCATCGGAACGATCGTCGGCCTCGTCGCGGGCTACAATGGCGGGATCGTGGACACCCTCTTGATGCGGCTTACCGACATCTTTCTCGTCCTCCCGTTCCTGCCCGTCGTGCTAATCCTGGATTCCATCCTGCGTCCCAGCATCTGGACGATCATCATGGTCCTCAGTCTCCTTGGATGGCCCGGCATCGCGCGGGTCATCCGGGCGCAGGTCCTCACCCTGAAGGAACGTCCGTTCGTCGACGCGGCCCGCGTCTCCGGTGCGTCCGATCTGCGTCTGATCTTCCTGCACATCGCGCCGAATGTGCTCCCGTTCAGCTCGTCGCGGGCGCAATCATCACGGAGGCGGCGCTGAGTTTCCTCGGCCTCGGGGATGCGACGGTCGTCTCGTGGGGCGGGATCCTGTCGAACGTCCTCACACAAGGTGGCGCGCTGGCGTACTGGTGGTGGCTCCTCCCGCCGGGCTTGTCGATCACCTTCCTGAGCCTCGGCTTTTACCTGCTGGGACGCGGTTTCGACGAGATCATCAACCCGCGCCTCCGGAGGCGCTGAGCGTGCCTCTCGTCGCCGTCCGGGACCTGCGCGTTTACTTCAGAATCCGCCAGGGGTGGGTGCGCGCGGTCGACGGCGTGAATCTGTCCATCGATCGAGGAGAGACCGTCGGACTCGTCGGGGAGAGCGGCTGCGGGAAGACGACCCTCGCGTATGCGATCACCCAGCTCCTCCCATCCAACGCGCACATCCTCGGCGGTCAGGTAATCTGGGAACCGGATGGGAAACTGTACCCGTATCGCGAGGAGTATTGGAAGATCGCCGCGGAACGGATCGCGAAGGACATTGAAGCGCTGAAGGCCCGGCTCGCCGCGATGCCGAAGCCCGAGGAAGGGAGCAAGCCCGACGCCGAGCGAGCGGCGCTCGAAGAGGAGCTCGAACTCCTTCGGCACCCGCTCAGCGTGACGTACCGATCCTACCTCGAGCCCGAGATCCGGGCCCTCGAGGCGAAAGTCGCCGAGCTCGAGGCGCAGATGGAACAGGGCAGTCGCGGGGCGGGCCGGCAGCTCGCCCAGGTCCAAGCGCGGTTGGCCGCCGCCCGTCAAGAAGGCGATCTCATGGCGGTCACTCGCCGGAAGGACGGGCGGCTGCGGGAGTATCACCCGAAGCTATCCGCCGTTCGATGGGCACAGATCTCCATCGTGTTCCAGGGGGCAATGAACGCGCTGAATCCCGTGTACACGGTCGGCGATCAGATTGTCGAGGCGATCCAGACCCACGAGCAGATGAGCGACGACGAGGCGCGGAAACGCGTCGAGGAACTGTACCGGCTCGTCGGGATCCCCACGGATCGGATCGACAACTATCCGCACGAGTACAGCGGCGGGATGAAGCAGCGCGCGATGATTGCGATGGCCCTGGCCCTCGGGCCCCGGCTCGTGATCATGGATGAGCCGACGACCGCGTTGGACGTCATCACCGCGGCGAAGATCATGGACGAGATCCGGCGGCTCCAGGAGACGCTCAAGATGACGTTGATCATCATCTCCCACGACGTTTCCACGGTCGCGAAGGTCGCGGACCGGATCTGTGTGATGTATGCCGGCGAGATCATCGAGGAGAGTTCTTCGAAGAAGATTTTCTCGCAGACGTTGCACCCGTATACGGAAGGGCTGCTCGGCGCCTTCCCGAGCGTGAAGGGGGAGAAGAAGCGGATCGAGTCGATCCCGGGCAGCCCGCCAAGCCTCGTGACGCCGCCCAGCGGCTGTCGTTTCCATCCGCGCTGCAAATATGCGAAAGACATCTGCACGACGACCCCGCCTCCGTACGTCGTGCCGGAGCCGGGCCACCGCTCGCTCTGCCACTTCAGCCAGGACTTCTACACCCAGGGGGCATTGACGCGGACCTGACCGCGGCTCCCCCTCCGGAGTTTTCGGGCGAGGTCCCGTCCGGCCCGGTCGCCCCGCCGCCAGGGACCGTCGTCAGCGTCCAGAAGCTCAAACGATACTTCGAACTGAAGAAAGGGTTTCTCCGCTCGTTCCGGGGCGAGCAGGTGTACGTGCACGCCGTGGACGGGGTCAGCTTCAACCTCATGCAGGGAGAGATCCTCGGCCTGGTGGGGGAGAGCGGCTGTGGCAAGACGACGACCGGACGGCTCATCTCGCGCCTCGAGACCCCCACGGAAGGATTCATCCTGTTCGAGGGGGCGGACATCGCCTCGTTGACCGCGCGGGAGATGTTCGACTTCCGACGGGACCTCCAGATGATCTTCCAGGATCCGTACGAGTCGCTCAACCCGCGGTTCTCCGTCTTGCGGGCCGTCTCGGAGCCGCTCCTGATCCATGGCATCGCGAACGGACGCGAGCAGCGGGCCGAACTCGTGATTCACGCCCTCGAGGACGCCGGGCTCCGTCCCGGGCAGGACTTCCTCGACCGCTTCCCGCACGAGATGTCGGGCGGTCAGCGTCAGCGCGTCGCGATTGCGCGGGCGCTCGTCCTCAACCCAAAGGTGATCATCGCGGACGAACCGGTGTCGATGCTCGACGTGTCGATCCGCGCCGGCGTGATGAACCTCATGCTGGACCTCCGGGACAAGTATCGCATCCCGTACGTGTTCATCACCCACGACATCGCCGTCGCACGGTACATGTCGGACCGGATCGCCGTGATGTACCTCGGCCGGATCGTGGAGAGCGGCCCGACGGAGGAAGTCGTCTCGAGGCCGACACACCCCTACACCCGAGCCCTGTTGCTGGCCGTGCCGGTCCCGGATCCGGAGCACACGTACACGCAGGTGCCGATCAAGGGCGAGCTGCCGAGCCCGATCGATCTGCCGTCGGGCTGCCGCTTCCGCACGCGTTGTCTCCTGGCCCAGGACATCTGCAAGACGACGGCGCCTCCGAACGTGGAGGTGTCGCCCGGCCACACGGCGGAATGCCACTTCGCCCAGGACATCTATGAAGGCCGCCTGGTCGAACCGCCGATGCCGGAGCAGAGCGTCGTCGAGGACATCGCGCAGAAGCTGTTCGCGTCCCACGGGCCCCCCGCGAAGTGAGGATGATGGGCTGGGCCGCACGCCTCGCATCCCGATGGACGTACCCGGAGCAGCGGGTATGGTTCCTGGTCGCCGGCTGGGCCGTCGTGCTGACGGTCCTCGTGGCCGTGTCGTCCGCAAGCTATTCGTCGGTGATCCTCGCTCACACGTCCGTCGAGCTGGCGCCATCGCGGACGGTCTCGTTCACCGGAACGACCGCGACGGGCGCCTTGCTGGCCACCGGGGCCGTCAACCTGACGATGACGCTCACGGTGACGAATCCGAGTTCGAGGTCCCTCGCCCTGACGTCGATCGCATACAAGTCGTGGATCGAAGATCTTCCGATGGAACGGGGACTCCCGAACCTGGGACGAACGGATCAGGTGTTCGACAATGAGACGGGCACCCATTATTTCTTCAAGGCGTTCTTGGGCTCCGTCAGCGTCCTTCCGGTGCCGATCCCGCCCAGAGGGGCCGGGACGCTCACGCTGTCGTTCGTCCTGACCCGGAGTTCCGATGTCGCCCGCTTTGGCGCGGTCCAGAACATCACCGAGTATGCGGCCCAGGTCCGGGGCAACGGAACGGTCATGCCTTGGATCCACTGGGTGCAGTTGGTCGTCGAGGTCCGCGACTTGCCGACTCCAGGCCCCGACGCGAATCCGTTCCTCAGCTCCCTGACCCGCATCGTGCTCGAGGAGGGACCGAACCTTGGCTAGTCCCAAACCCGCGAGGGTGCGGTCGATCCGCCGGACGCTCGCCTTGGCCGCGGTGCTCGGCGTCGGGAGCGGCTATGTCATCTTCTACGGCGTGTTCCCGGTGAGCGGCGTCCCTGCATCGGGCGAGGGTTCGGTGCCGTTGATGCTCGCGCTGCTCGGCGTCACCTCGATCCTCGTGGGCCTCGCGACCGAGAATCTGTCCGAGATGATCTTCGAAATCTTCATCGGGCTCCTCCTGAGCGGCGCCGTGGCGACTGCGATCGCCCTCTCACCGATGCTAATCGGCGTCGTGTTCGTCTCGCCCGATTCCGTGCCTGCGTTCCTGTTCCA
>VBLV01000077.1 GCA_005879045.1 Methanobacteriota archaeon
CTAAGCTACAGGCCCGCGGCGGCGCCTATTGGCCGAGTTCAGTTAAACGTTGCGCTGGGGCACGCGCCCCATTCCAGAAAGCCCACGGTCTGACGGACATCGAGCTGGAATATTTGCAGCCGGTAGCGACCCGATGGTGGTGGGGACACCTCGAAATAATCCCCGGGATCCAGCAGACCGTTCGAGCTTGCGTCGACAAACCGGAACGTTGAGTTCCCTCCGACCGAGAGGCCTTGACTCAGGTTCCGAATACGACCACTTTCCCTTTGTCTGCGACGGTGAAGTTCGCCCGAAACTTCGCGAGGTCGAGCGAGACGGTCACGCTGTCGATGTAGATCTGCGTCCGGTTGTTCGGCGTCTCGAAATGAAAACTCCTGACAATCTCAATCGGCGGTTGATCAGGGAACATCCGAGGGAGGAACACGATGGCCAGGAGGACCATGAACACGAGGCCGGAGAGGAGCGAGTACCGCAGGAGCTTCGTCGCCTGCGGCGGCGGGCGCCGCTTTCGTTTGAAGGGCACCTCCGGCTTGGAGGGCCGTCGGATCTTCATGGACTCACTCCACGTAGATCGCAGGCCGCCCGGGGACCGCGTGGTCCGCTTTCTTCGAGGGATCCCAACGTTTCGGATCGTCGGCCCGGAACACGTCGACCTTCACACGGAGCTCTCTCTCCAAGAAGCCGAGGTTTTCCCGGAACATCGCGAACTCGTCCACGGACGCAAACCGGGCGAGCTCATCCGGTTTGGCGTGTCGCAGGTCCTCCGCGACTTTCTTGGCGAACGTCGCGACCTCTTTCGCCCGTTCGCGCATCCCCGGTTCCGCGAGGGCTCGCTCCATGAGCACGTTCATCGGGATCGGTCCTTTCTTGGCGAGGTCGCGCGCGATCCGGTGGACGTGCACTTTCCAAGCGGGCGCTGTGTACAGTGCGAGTCGCTTCGGAGCGATCCCCGTGACTTTCAGAATCTCGCGGACATCAGCGAGCGTCGACTGGAGGAGGACTTCCGCGGTTTCGGCCCGCGGATCGACCTCGCTAGCGATCGCCTCCGGATACCGCGCGTTCACCACGAAGCCATCGCCCCCGAGGCGATGCCAAATCTCTTCGCCCACGTGAGGGACGAACGGCGCGAGTAGCCTCGTTTGCACGTCGATGAACCGCCGGAGCACGTCCACCTGGGGCCGGCCCTCGGACCGCCGGACATACCAGGACCATGCGGCCTGCAGGTCGAGATACCCGTGGCGGAGGGCCGCTTTGTAGTTCATCCCTTCCATCGCGGTTCGGCTCGCTTGGATCGAACGGCTCAGGACGCTCAGGAACCATGCGTCGATCCCGTGGTGATCCTTGCGGGTACCGTGCTTCGAGGTGGCGAACCGGAGCCATTCCTCGATGCGGGCCTTCGCGGACTCGGCGAAGTCCATGTCGACGTTCGGATCATCCAGGCCGTCTCCCGCGTTCGCGACGGTCAGCCGGATCACGTCGGCGCCCCATTCCCGCACGGCTTCGCGGATGTACCAGACGTTCCCGCGAGACTTCGACATCTTGCGCCCCGCCAGGCGAACCCATCCATTCACGCCGAACCCGCGAGGCCACTGCTCTTTGGGGAAGATGGCAGTGTGCGCGAACAGGCAGAACGTCATGTGGTTCTGGACGAGGTCTTTCCCGGTGTTCCGCAGGTCGACCGGGTACCAATACGTGAACTCGCGGCGGAGGCCCTCGATCACGTCCGGGTCCAGCCCGAGGCGAGACGCGACGGCCTTGGCGCTGCCCCTCCCGAAGAACACGAAATCGAAGAACGCATCATCGAGCCGTTGCGCCCAGGGGACGGAGGACCGCAGGGCGCCGCCCTGGAGGGCGTGAGCGATCGTGTAGTACGCCATGTAGATCGTCGAGTCGCTCAAGGACTCGATGACCCAGTTCGAGTCCCACGGCAGGATCGTCCCGAGGCCACGGTGGTGAGCGCACGGCCAGTCCCGGAGCCAGTCCGTCACATAGTCGAACCACTTCCGCAGCGCCTCCGGATACAAGTCCATCGACGCGATCGCCTCATGGACCTTCGCCTTCCACGCGGGATCGGCGTAGGAGAGGAACCATTGGTTGTCCACGACCTTCACGATCGCGGGCGTCATGCACCGACAGATGACGACACCGCTCGGCTCGTACATCAGGTCGGCGAGGCCTTTCGACGTCAGCTCCTTCCGAATTTCCTCTTTCGCGACTTCGACCCGGACGCCGGCGAAGGGGCCGCAGTTCTCGTTCAGCACGCCGCGATAGAAGCCGGTCTTGTACACCTCCGCCTTCGCCTGCTCGAGCTTCTCTCGGTCTCGCTGGTTGCGGATCCCGAGGCGGTCGACGATCTCGACGCCCGGCAGGGGTCCCCATCCCGGTGTGCGGATGATCGGGATCGGCTGAATCGCACGGATCCGTTCGGCGTCCAATTCGTACTTCGTGAGAAGCCGATCGTCTTGCTGCAGATCCCGCAGGGCGACGTAGTCATCGGGTGCGTCCGACGGGACGCTCGTGACGATCCCGGTTCCGCGGCCCTGATCGATGAACGAGCTGGGCAGGATTGGAATGGCGCGATTGATCGCGGGAGCCACGACGTCTTTGCCGAGGAGCTCGGCTCCATGGATCCTCGACTCGACGGCAACCGACTTGCCCTGCTCCGAGAGTTTCTTCGCCGCGAGGTCGTTGAGGATCCATCGCTCGTCCCCGACTCTCGCGACGACGTACTCCGCGTCCGGATCGACCCAGAGGTTCGTCTGGCCGAACACGGTCTCGGGCCGGATCGTCGCCGCGACGAGGAACCGGCCGTCGGCCAGGGGGAACTTGAGCAGCGTGTACTCCATCGGAGTCTCGCCCTCGCCCTCGAGCCGATCGTGGTCGCCGATCGGTGCCTGGTCATTCGGACACCAGATCACAGGGTGCTTGTCGATCCGCACATAGCCACCGTCCTTCAGGCGGTGGAACTGCCAACGCACGAATGCGTCGTAGGGCGGGTTCAGGGGCGTCGTGATGAACGACCGCGTCCAGTCGAGTGCGGCCCCGAGGGCTTTCAGGTCCTCCATCGTGGCGGCTGGGAAGACTTCGATCCAGTGCATCGGGTCGGCGAACTTCGGGACCTCGCGGTCGGGGATGCCCATCGCTCGGAGGATCTCCCACTGCTTCGGCTCTTTTTCGGCGATCCGCTTCGCGGCTCCCAGGATCGGGAGGCCGGTGCAATGGAACGCTTGGGGATGGAGGACGTTGCAACCAAGCATCCGGCGGAAACGAGACTGGAACTCGGCCCGCAAGAACGACGTGCCGAATCCCAGGTGCTGATATCCGTTCATGTACGGATACGGCACGGTGGAATACCATTTCGGCCGGCCGGGGTCCGCGCGCGCGACGTACACGCGCTCCC
>VBLV01000038.1:0-1750 GCA_005879045.1 Methanobacteriota archaeon
TCATCTTCGACGACGCGGACCTGGAATCGGCCGTCCAGGGGTCCCTGTTCGCCGCCTTCCATAATCAGGGACAGGCATGCATCGCCGGATCCCGGATCCTCTTGCACGAATCGGTCTGGGACAAGTTTCTCAGCGCGTTCTTGCCGCGAATCCGATCCCTCCGCATCGGCGACCCCCTTGACGAGAAAACGCAGATGGGCCCCCTGACGTCGAAGGATCACCAGAAGCGGGTCTTGGAGTATGTGGACATCGCGAAAGGCGAAGGCGCGGAGATCCTCTATGGAGGGAAACGACCGGACACCCCGGAGACGTCCCGCGGCTACTACGTGCTTCCCACCCTCGTGCGGGCGGAGAACCCGAACATGCGGATCTGCCAAGAAGAGGTCTTCGGGCCGTTCATCACGGTCACCCCGTTTGCCAAAGAGGAGGAGGCCGTTGCAATCGCGAACGGCGTTCCGTATGGCCTCGGCGCGGGCCTCTGGACACAGAACCTGCGGCGCGCCCACGGAGTGGCGGCTCAACTCCGAGCGGGAATGGTGTGGATCAACTCGTACAAACTCGTCGATCCCGCCTCGCCGTTCGGCGGGATGAAGATGAGCGGCATCGGGCGAGAGATGGGCTTTGAGACGATGCGCGAGTACACGCAAGTGAAGAGCGTCTTGGTCGGATACGACTTCGAGCCGTGGCGCTGGCCCGAATGAGCCGCGCGTTCCGCCTTTGACCCCCGGATAGATTTAATCCTAACTCGGCGCATCCCGTCATCGCGGCGGCGGGGAGGGCCGCGAAGTGTCGGAAGGATCGATACGCCAGAAGCGGAGACGGTCGGGCCGTCGCAGCAGGATGGTTGTGCTGGGACTCATCCTGATCGGAGCCGGCCTCGTCGTCTTCCGCTATTCGGCCGACATCGCAGGCCAGCTCGACTCCTACATCAGCCCGCCGCCGGATAACGGCAACAATATCACCGGGCTCGTCAGCCCCGGAGGCTGGTATCTCCCCTTCGCGGTCTGGGGATTCGGCTTCACCCTGATCGGTCTCGGAGGGACGATGCTCCGCAGCGCGTTCACGTCCGCCGTGATGGGCGGGGCCGGGGGCGCCATGGGGGGCGGGGCGGCGATGTCGCCCGACGCCCTTGAGACGTATATGCAGCAGGCCCTCTCCGCCACCCGAGGGGCAACCAACACCGTAGTGGTGAAGGTCAAGTGTCGAAATTGCGGCAACCTCGAAATGGAAGACGCTGCGTTTTGCCGGAAATGCGGTAAGCCCCTTTAGCCGGAACGACCCTCGGCGGTCCGCGACGGCTCGAGTCGCGAAATGACCAGGACCTGCTGATCCGAAGCCGCGCAATCCGCTTGGGCCGAGGTTAGTGACAAAAGAGAACATTGGAAGCGATAGATATATTGGCCTGAAACAGGCAATCTGAAGCCGAGCGTTCGACCAGCCATGGCAGACCTTTGGGTTGTCGTCGGCTTCCTGTCATTCTTCGGGACCATCACGGGTCTCCTCGCCGTGACGTTCCTCGCCTTCACGCGCATGGACAAAGACGTCCGGAGGGCCCGGATGTTCATCATGGAAAAGCGGATTCAGCGGTTCCTGGGTGCGTTTACCTTCGGGTTCATCGCGCTCACCGTCTTGATTTGCGCTTCCACAATTGCCTTCGGCCTCCCCGCGGCGATCGGAACCGGGCTGTTGGTCGTCTGGTTGGGCGGCATGGGGTACGGGACCTACGAACTCTTGCTCATCGTCCGGCCTC
>VBLV01000038.1:1771-5668 GCA_005879045.1 Methanobacteriota archaeon
ACGCTGCTCCGTCTCGTAAAGAAGTCGAATACCGGCCGCTCGGTGCTGCTCGAGAAGGCCGCGATCCTCGACCGGTCCGGGAGGGACAGGGATGCAGCGAAGTGAGTCGCGACGGAAGGCGGCCCTCTCCAATTTCTCGGACGAAGGCATCGAAGGACAACTCGGGAAGATCCTGAGCGAATTCCGCCGGAAGACGAACGGCATCCGCGGTTCGGTGATCGCCGACGGGAACGGGTTGACGGTCGCGAGCGACATTCAGAGTGGCGTCAGCCCGGCCGTCCTCTCGGCGATGAGCACGCTGATCGCGCAGTCCGGCGCACGGGTCTTCGAGAACATTCAGATGAGCGGTCCGAGCTTCCTCATCATGGATGGCGACCAGGCGAACGTAGCCGTCGTCCAGTTCGCGGCGGGGGACGTGAGCCTCCTCACACTCGTAGACCGAGCAGCCAACCTGGGGGTCCTCAAACTCGAAATGAAGCGGACCGCGGCGAGGATCGCCGAGGCGTTGGGCCTCGCCTTCGGCACCGCTTCCGGCATCTCGGAACTCTTCATCATCACGAAAGCTGGAATCCTGATCCGCCACTACTCGGACAGCCTGCGAACCGACGTCGATCGAGACATCTTGAGCGGCATGCTGGTGGCTGTCCAAGAGTTCGTCAAGCAGACGCTTTCATCAAAGGCGGGCAACCTCGACGAATTGCGTTATGGGACCTACACGGTCCATTTCGTCCGGGGTCTGCACACGATTGCGGCCGCGGTCGCGAAGGACATGGACGCCGAGCACGTCAAGTACGCCGTGAGCGACGCCTTGCAGGACTTCGAGGACCGATACGCCGGCATCCTCCCCACCTGGAATGGGGACGTCAGCGAGTTTGCGGGCGTCGACGAATGTTTTGAGAAAGTCCTCAAGGCCTGAGAGCCCGTCCGTCCGCGCAACCGGCGGAAACGGCCCTTCACGACCTAGGCCCGTTCCATCCGAAGGGATTTGATCCGGCCCCGGGCTACGGAGAACCGGCCGACGGATCGACCGCCCGGCGACCGGATGGTGGCCCGAATCTCCCCGTCCTCTGGCTCCATCTCTTCGACGGCAATGTCTTGCGGTACGCGATACGTCAAAAGGGACGAGGTAATCGCCCGGATTCCGGCAGACTCCCGCCCTGAGGCGTCTCGGAGCCTCGCATCCGTGGTGAAAAGGTTGAGCGCGTCGACGAGACGACCTCGTGCCAAGAAATCGTAGAACCGTCGTACCACTTCTTCCGCCCGGAGCGGGGCGGATCCCCCTGTTGAACCCATTGTGTGAACCACCTCATCCGTTGGAGTCAAAGTCTTCGTTCGTATTCTCCATAGGCCTATGGAGTTTACGTGCCCAGGTAGACGGCGTGGTCAATCGCGATCTCCGCGATGTCGGTGGCGTAGTTGGCCGTCCGACCGAGGCTGTCCACGATCGCCGCGAGGGCGAGGAGCTCCTCCCCTTTCCTCGTGGCGACGTGATGGGAGAGTCCATCAATCAGTTTCTGATGCCTCGCGAGGTCGTCGACGGCCTCGTTCGCAGCGTCGATGTCCGCGGTCAGGAGGGCGGTGAATGCCTTGTCCAGGATGGCCATGGCCGATTCCCGGGCCGCGTCCATTTCCTTGATCAACTTCGGTTCGAGCCGGCCCTGCGCGAACGTGGGATACGTCCGGGCGATGCGCTCCGCGTGGTCCCCGATCCGCTCGAGCAGCTTGGCGATGAGCCTCGAATTTTGCAGCTCGATCTTCGATGCGGCGTTCGGGGTCGGCGCACCGGCCGTGTGGGCGACATTGTACTGTTTCGCGACCATCCAATAGAGCCGGTCGACATCTTGGTCCCTCTGGGCCACGTCTCGCGCCAGGGCTTCGTCGTGCGTCCGGAGGGCCTCCAGGGCGTCCTCGTGCATCGCGCGAACGATCAAGTGCATGCGCCGGAGGCACTTCTCCGCGCTCAGCTCCGCGGTATCCGACAGATCCTGAATGACGACGGCGTTCCTCGACTCCTCGATGACCTCGGGTCCGATGACCATGTGGCTGAATTCCCGCGCGACCTTTCGCACGAACGGGGCCATCTCGGACGGGAATCGAATCTCGATGAAGCTGAATCCTCCGATGTATGCGCCGATCAGTTTCCGCAGCAGGTGGTCTCGACGCTCCTCCCCTTTCTCCTCAAACAATCGGCGTCGCATCGGCACCTTGTCGGCGGGCCTCGGGCGGACCGAGACGGCGCCATCTCCTTCCGTCTCCAGGAAGACCGTGTCGCCGGCCTTCAGGCCTGCGTCCAAGACCCAGCGCTTGGGCAGGGACACGACATAGGTCGAACCTCCGGTCAGCTGAAGTTTTCTTCCTTCCATTCCCCTCACTCCTCCGCTACGAGAATGCTATAGAGTCAAAAGGATTACTTCCGTAGACTATATAGATTTTCCTTCGACACCGTTTGACAGGGAACATTTCGTCGGGAACCATCATAGAGCGCCGGGGTCTACGTCGGGCTAAGGAAACGAATCGGTGAACATTAGGAGGAGTCGGTGAGTCCAATGGCAGCAACACCAGAAGAGAAGGAGCACCTGCGGCGGGGTTCGCGGCGCAACGTCGGGATCGTGGTGGCGGTCATCGTCATCGCGTTGATCCTCGTTGCGGTCGCCGTCCTAGCGGGATTGTTCAATCCCTCGCCCGGGCAGACGGTTACGCTCCTGGGTTCGGGGGCGACCTTCCCGTTCCCGTTGATCACGAAATGGTCAAGCGTGTACGTGAACGAGACCGGCGGACGGGTCCAGGTGAACTATCAGGGAATCGGGAGCGGCGCGGGAATCCAAGCGATCACCGCGAAGACCGTCGATTTCGCCGGGTCGGATGCTCCGCTCAAGCCGAGCGAACGCGCGGCGGCACCCGGGTTGCTGCATGTCCCGGAGACGATCGGAGCCGTGACCGCAGCGTACAATGTCGCAAGCCTGTCGTCGGGGCTCAACTTGACCGGCCACGTTCTCGGGGAAATCTTCCTGGGAAAAATCACGACGTGGAACCACGCGAACATTTCCGCCCTGAATCCGGCCGTGGTCTTGCCGAGTTCCACGATCACGGTCGTGCACCGGTCGGACAGCAGCGGGACGACCTTCGTCTGGACGAGCTATCTCCACCTCGAGAACCCGGGGTGGAACTCCAGCTTCGTCGGCAAGTCGATCAACTGGCCCGGTGGAATCGGTGCGTCCGGGAACGCAGGGGTGGCGGGAAAAATCCTGACGACCCCGGATTCCATCGGCTACGTGGAGCTGGCCTACACCGTCCAGAACTCGATGAAGGTGGGGAAGATCCGCAACCCGGCAGGCGGCTTCATCTCGCCGAGCCTGGCGAGCACCGCCGCGGCCGCAGCTTCGGCGCCCACCTTCCCGAGTCCCGACGGTGACTGGAATAACGTCACGATCCTGAATGCAGCTGGCGCGAACAGCTACCCGATTGCCAGCTTCACGTACCTGTTGGTCTACAAGGAGCTGAACACGATCGGGACATCGATGACCCAGGCGAAGGCGCAGGCGCTGGTCGACTTCCTGTGGTGGTGTGTCCACAATCCGGGCGGACAGCAATACGCGACGAGCCTGGTCTACCCGACGTTGCCGCAGACGGTCGTGACGCTCGACGAGCAAGCGATCCGCAGCATTGCGTTCAATGGACAAACGCTACATAGCTGAGAACGGTTCGCGACTGAACGGCCAATGCACCCTTTCCGAAGATCCCTGGGCGTCGGCCGACTCGTTTCGGCTGACACCCTGGGAGACCCTTTGTTTCAGTGGTTCTCGACCGCCGTCGGGTTCGGGGTGGTCGGGCTCCTCGTCGTGCTCACGGTCATTCTCACCCTGGCGGCGCAAGATTCCATCCGCACCTTCGGCCTCG
>VBLV01000038.1:5704-6249 GCA_005879045.1 Methanobacteriota archaeon
GTCCCTCCCTTGGTCTTCGGGGCGGTCCCGTTTGTGTACGGGACGCTCGTGACGTCGGCGCTCGCCCTCCTGTTCGGAGTCCCGATCAGCCTGGGCATCGCGATCTTCCTCTCCGAGCTCTCGCCTCCGTGGCTGCGGATCCCACTGACATACGTCGTCGAACTGCTCGCCGCGGTCCCGTCCGTCGTGTATGGATTGTGGGGGATCTTCGTCCTCGGCCCGGTCATGCGGGTCTCGGTCGAGCCGGTGGTCCAAAGCATCTTCGGATTCCTGCCCATCTTCCAGGGGAATCCCATCGGGACGGACAAGTTCACGGCGGGCGTCATCCTCGCGGTCATGATCATCCCGACCATCTCCGCGGTCTCGCGGGAGGCCCTCCTCGCGGTCCCGGACAACCAGCGAGAGGCCGCCTTGAGCCTGGGTGCGACCCGGTGGGAGACGACGCGTGTAGCGGTCCTGCGGTACGCTCGCGCGGGGATCTTCGGGGCGACCATCCTCGGCCTCGGACGGGCGGTCGGCGAGACGATGGCCGTCACGATGACGAT
>VBLV01000039.1 GCA_005879045.1 Methanobacteriota archaeon
GAGATTGCGGGCGACGTCCCGGTTTACCTGGTCGTGAACAAGAAAGACCTCGAGGAGCGCCGGGCAATCACCGAGGACGAGATCCGCCATGTCGCCGAACCGTTTGCCGCCCCGATCGTGTATACGTCGGCACGGACCGGCACCTTCGTGGAGGACGCCTTCAACGCCCTGGCGATCGAGATCGTCGACCGCGCGTTCCGGCAAGATGCGGCCCGGGCAGTCGAGCGCGGCCTTCGAGACAAGGTCCTGGTGCTCCTCGACAAACGCGGCTCGATCGGATTGAAGAAGAACCAGTTCTTCGAGATCCTCCGAGGCGTGAACTTCGACGACCTGCAGAGCGAACTCGCTCGCCTCGAGGGAGAAGGCCTCCTGACGCTACTGTGGCACGGCACCTCGGACTTCACCGCGGTGATTACTCCGCGCGGGACCGCGGCCACCAAACGAGCCTCGGCATGGGAAGAGGAGTGAGAAGACCGCTCCACGAGGTGAGCCTACGAAGAAGGTCCAGCTCGAGCGGATCTTGGAGTCCCTCGATCCGCTCCCGAATCCGGCGCCGTCCGCGGAGCAGTATCCGACGCCCGCGGGAATCGCGGCCGAAGTCGCCTACCTCGCTCACGCGAAAGGCGACATCCAGGGTCGGTCGGTCGTGGACCTCGGATGCGGGAACGGGGTGCTCGCGATCGCCGCGAAACTTCTCGGCGCGGGGCCCGTGGCGGGCGTGGACTCGGATCCATTGGCCATGGAGGTCGCGCTGCGGAACGCAGAACGTGCGCAGGTCGACATCGCGTGGCGCCTCGCCGATGTCCGGGCCATCCATGAGACCTTCGACACCGTCCTCATGAATCCACCGTTCGGTTCTCAGAGGCGCCATGCAGACCGTCCATTCCTGGACGCCGCGCTTGCATCAGGCCACATCGTCTACACGTTCCTGAACGCGAAGGCCGAAGCCTACGTGCGGCATCGCATCGAGTCCGCTGCCGGGACGATCACCGACCGTCTCGCGTATGCCTTTCCGATTCCCCACACCTTCGCCTTCCATCGGGAGGAGCTTCGCCGGATCGACGTCGTCCTCTATCGATTTGAAGTGGGGAAGAGATAAATACCGACGGCTCTACTCCGTGCGACCCACAGGAGTCGATGGACCAGATGGAGTCAAAGATGGTCCTCCCGGGCGATGAGATCGCCGTCGCGGAGGAATTCGAGCCCGGGGAAGGGACCTACGAGAAGAACGGGCTTGTGTTCGCGGCGACGCCGGGCGTCCTCATCCTCGACGCGGCGAACCGCGTGGCGCGCGTGCGAGCGTTCAACCCGCCCGCGGAGCTCAAAGTCGGGGACATCGTGTACGGCGTCGTGGACGATATTCGCGGCATGATGGCGACCGCGACGATCCTCGCGATCCATGGACGGACTCGCCAGATCAGCGGCGAGTCGGAGGGGACGATTCACATCTCGAACGTGTCGGAAGAGTACACCGAGGACATTCGCGACATGTTCCGCCTCGGGGACATCATCCGAGCCAAGGTGATTCAGGTCAAGCCCTCGGTCCAACTCACGACGGCAGAACGGAATCTCGGGGTGGTGAAGGCCCTCTGTTCGGTCTGCCGAGGGCCTCTCGAGCTCCGGGATCGGGAACTCTACTGCCCGCGGGACGAGCGCACGGAACGACGGAAGCTCGCGGCCGACTACGCAGACTTGAGGCTCTTTGTGCCCGCGACCGAACTCGGCGGTGGGAAGGTCGAGGCGAAACATCGGGAGCCTCGGAGCGAGGGTCACGATCGCGGTGGACGAGACCGAGATCGGGGCGGGGGGCGCGATCGGTACCGAGACCGAGGCGGGGGTCGAGGTCGCGACGGACGCGGTCCTGGCGGCCGCGGGGGAAGGGACCGAGACCGCGGACGACATCGGTAAAGCCGTCGCAAATGCCGTGACCGTTCCGTTCCGAGAATTAGCATCAAGAATCGAAGGCAAAAAGATATGAACCTACCCTGTGATAGCACGGGTTAGAGGTTGTGAATGCCCGCTTCCAACGAGGAAGTGATGAAGGAATTGGCGCGCCTCCGGACAGAGATTCAACAGCTCCGCGAGGTCGTCAGCGCGCTCTTCAACGCGGTCTTCGAGGAAGGGGACGAGGACTGGGACTCGGTCCCAGAGAAGGACGAATTCAACCTCTACAACTGATCCGTCGACGGCTTCGAGTCTCGAACGTTTCAAGGTTGTGTCGCCGTGGCCCTCTTCTCACGGGCTCGGCCTCAGACCATCTGGCTCAACTGGCGCATCCGCTCCATCGCTCCGCGACAGAACGAATCCAAGTCGCGGAGGGCGACGAGAACCGCAATTGCCAGGACAAACCCGAGATCCAAAACCCCCGTCCGGAACCAGGAGAGGACGCTCACGACGACGAGAACGAGCGTGAGAATCGTCAAAATTGTGAAGTCCCTCGCGAGGCGGACGAGTGCGTTCTCCATCGTCAGCCACGCGGACGGTACGGCAGACACCATTGAATCCATCGAAGTCCCCGATGCCCATCGCCTCCGCGCGAATGAGCTTTCCGTAGGCGGAGTCCGATCCCCTTTGGCGCGTCCTTCGTAATTCACCGCGTCGCTCCGATCGCCGCCGAGCGACCCCGCGGAACATACTGCCTGAGGGGCGAAAGGCCATAAGTCGGCCGTCCTTTGGTGACGTGTGCCTTCACCCAATCGATATCGTCGACAGGAAGTCCTCCCCGAGATTGGTGTAAAGGGCCAGCGAGAGCTCGCCCGGGCACGAGCCGTCGTGATCGGTTTGGGGGCCTTGGGAAGCATCTCCTCCGACCTGCTTGCCCGGGCGGGGGTTGGGCACCTCCGGCTCGTCGATCGAGACGTCGTCGAGCTCACGAATCTCCAGCGGCAGTCGCTGGACCGGCCGAAGGCGGACGCCGCCGCGGAGCGCCTCCGTTCCGTGAACTCGCAAATCGAGATCGAGCCGCTCTCGAAGGATGTCCACTCGGCGACGGTCCGGGACCTCCTGCGCGACACCGACATCGTCGTCGACGGAACGGACAATCTCGAGACTCGGTTCTTGCTCAACGAGGCGGCGATCGAGGCGAACGTCCCGTTCGTCTACGGTGGGGCCATCGCGACATACGGGATGGCGTTCGCGATTCGCACCCCGGTCACCGCGTGTTTCCGCTGTTTCAACCCGAATGCGCCTCCACCGGGAAGTCTCCCGACGTGCGAGACGGCGGGAATCCTCAACGCGGCCTCCGCCATGGTGGGGGCGATCCAGGCGGGCGAGGCGCTTCGGCTGCTCCTTGGAGAGACCCCATCCGGGGTCCTCTTTGTGGTCGACGGATGGCACCCGGACATCCAGAGGATTCACATCGGGCGGCGCTCCGATTGTCCGACTTGTGTCCAGGGAGAACGTGAGTATCTGGGGGCGAAGCGGACGCAGGTCCTGGCTTCGCTCTGCGGGAGCGATACGATTTCCCTCGACCCGGTCCATCACGGATCGATCGACATGGAGGCCGTCGCGGATCGCCTGGCGGCGCTCGGGTCGACGCGTCGATCGGGCGGCGTCCTCGTCGCGGACGTGGAGGGCCGCCGGCTCACGATCTTCCCCGATGGCCGCGCGCTGATCCGCGGCGTGAAGGACGAGGCGGAAGCCCGCGGGGTCTACGCGAAGTACGTGGGGATTTGACGTGGCACGCCGAGGCGTGCTGTTGCTCAGCGGAGGATTCGACAGTCCCGTCGCTGGCCACCTCATGGCCCGTCAAGGCCTCGATCTCATCGCGGCCCATTTCTCCCTGGAGCCGATCACCGACGACGCCGCCGCGATGAAGGCGCGAACCCTGTGTGGAATCCTGGGAATCCCTTCGTTGTGCGTGGTTCGGGTGGGGGAGGCCTTCGCCGAGGTCGCCCAGAAAGCAAACCGCCGTTTCTACTTCATCCTGACCAAGCGTCTGATGATCCGACTGGCCGACGCCATTGCGGACCTTGAAAGCGCCGAGGTCCTCGTCACCGGGGAGAACTTGGGTCAGGTCTCGAGCCAGACGGTCGCGAGCCTGCGAGCGATCGACGCCGTTGCCCACCACCCGATCCTCCGGCCTCTGATCGGCTTTGACAAGCAGGAAATCGTAGACCGGGCGAAGGCAATCGGCACGTACGAGGTGTCGAAGGGGCCCGAGATCTGCGACCTGCTCGGACCGCCGCGTCCCTCGACCCACGCGCGCTTGGACCAGATCCTCGCCGAGGAGACGAAGCTGGACCTGCCGGGGCTCGTGTCATCCTGTCTCTCGAAGCTGGTGTCGGAAAAGTTCAAGGCCAACGGTCCGCCTGCACCGCTCCCTCCGAGGACGGCCGGATGAGCTACTACCTGTTGAAGCCGTGTCGAACGGCCACCGCGTTCATCTCCACGTTGAAGAAGCCGTGGCGGCTGGACCTGACGGAGGCCGCCGAGCGCCTGCGGAGCCGCGGCTGGCGGGTCAGCGATGTGAAAGTCATGCTCATCCTCGAAGGAGAGCCGGAACTCACCCTGTACGAGAGCGGCAAGATCCTCGCGAAGACGGATGATGAGAGGCTGGCGCGAGAAGCGATCGACCGCGTGTACGGAGCGGTCGGCCTCGTCGCGCAAATCGCCGCCGCATGACGCTCTCGTTATTGAACCCGGGAAGTTCCGAGAATCTATATACCCCTCCCCGCGAATGATAGTCGCGCGGGAGGACCGATGAGGCCGCGCACCGTGTTTGCCATGGCGGTCGCCGGCCTGCTTTTGATCGGCGGGATTGCGTTCCTGGGTTCCGTCTCGTCGGGGACGCTCTACGTGTACGTCCGCGATGCGCCGGCCGAATGGAGGCAGTTGAACGTCGTGTTCTCGGACATCCAGGTCCATCGCGCGAATGCGGGGAACGAGAGCGGTTGGATCCACCTCCCTCTGTCCTCTCCGACCATCGATTTCGTGGCCCTCGCGAATCTCACGCGGCTCCTTGCGTTGGACCGCGCCCCCGCGGGAAAGTACACTCAGCTGCGGCTCGTCGTGAATTCGGTGGACGGGATTCTGAGGGACGGCACGCCCGTCACGCTGATCGTCCCGAGTGGCGAGCTGAAGACCACCACGCCGTTCGACGTACCTGGGAGCGGGGTCGTGCGAGTTACACTGGACTTCGACCTCGCGAGTTCGATTCATGCGGCCGGTGGACAGTGGATCTTCCGCCCGGTCCTCGGCTCGATTCAGATCAGCTGAGGAAAGCCGGACGACGCGAGAGTTCGTCGGTCAACCGCGGTACGCGATGAGGACGAGATCTACGATGAACAACAGGACGACAAGGAACTCGAGGATGAGGAGTCGCCGGGCCTCGAGTTCGGCCTCCGCGACTTCGTAGATCTCGCTGAGGTCTTTCATCTTCTCCTCCACGTTCCTCCGCCATGAGTCGAGCTCGAATTTCTTCGCGCACGCCCGGTAGACTTTGCCGAGGAACCAGTCCCCCCAGAGCTTCGAGATGTTGTCGACCTGGAACGACGCCTCGGCGAGGTCCATGCGCACCTCCGCCAATTCCTTCACGGTGTCGTGTCCGCTCCGCAGCAACGAGCTGCGCGCGAAGAGGTCCTCGAGATCGTCGTACGCCTTGTCGACGACTTTGTCCAGGAACGCATCGTAGGTGCGCAACTCGAGGAGCTGAAGGTTCGCGAGTTCGAAGACGGTGAGCGTATCTTCGTACGACGCGCTGGGCTCGATGACCAGGGCCGCATCCCAGTCGAGCACCACCAAGTCGTCCTGGTAGTACGAGAACCAGTTGCGCCAGGTGTCTTCGACCTCCTCGTCGCTGATCGCGTCCGGCCGTGGGTCGTTCGCGAGGAGGGCCGTGACCTCACGTCGCAAAGCCGTGGTGAAGACGCGCACGGGGGTTTCGGTGACGGAGACGCAATACACGGTGTACGGCTCCGGGTCCACGTTGACCTCGTAGGAGTCATGGAGGAACGGCACGAGGTCCTCGATGATCCGCGCGACGAGACGTCCACAATACGCGTCCAGGGTCTCCTCCCTGTCGGCGGCCCGGATTCGGAGACCCGCAAATGGCCGGAGGTCGCGGAGCACGCCGGTTTCGAAGGGCGTGCGGACGACGACGGCGAGGGCGCCGACGCCGTAGAGCTTCACCGCGATGGAGGCGACCAACGATCCGACGTTTGTTTCGAGCGTGCGCTGGTCCACGAAGACGAGCAGGGGCGCGGCGAACCGGGCGTACTTCGGGGTCGCCCGCTCGGAAAGCATCCGCCCGGCGAGGAACGGCATGTCCACCGTCCCCTGGATTTCGTCGAGGTCGACCGACGCTCCCAAATCGAAGAGCCGGTAGAAAACGACCTCCCCCTTCATCGGGCCCGCGCAAGTTGGGAAGGGGACTTAAGGGCTCCGGTAATGGCTACTCTCCGTACCGTCGCTGCCGCATCTGGTACGATCGCAAGGCACGGAGGAAGTCGATCTTGCGGAAACCGGGCCAGTAGACATCCACGAAATACAGTTCGGAATAGGCGAGCTGCCACAAGAGGAAGTTCGAGATCCTCTCCTCGCCCCGGAAGGTCCGCGGTGTAGAGCCGCTTCGAAAAGAACTTCTCGTCGATGTCGTGTGCGTCCACCTTCCCCGCCTGTGCGTCGCGCACCACATCCCGAATCGCTTGGAGGATTTCCTCTCGTCCTCCGTATGCGACCGCGAGGTTGAAGCGGTAGCTGTCGTACTCCTTCGTCCGCGCCTCCGCGTACTCGATGGCCTCGATGACCTCCGTGGGCAGCAGCTCGCGGTCCCCGAACACGTGGATCCGGATCCGGTGTCGGTGCACGCGTTCGTCGTCTCCGACCTTTCGAAAGTTTTCCGCGAAGAGATGCATGAGGTGCTGGATTTCCTCGCTGGGTCGCCGAAGATTCTCCGTGGAGAACGCGTATACCGTGAGGATGCGGACGCCGACCTCCAGGCACCATTCGAGGACCTCTTCGAGTTTGTCGCGGCCTTTCACGTGTCCGTCGAGGACGTTGCCGAGGCCGATTTCCCGGGCAAACCGGCGGTTCCCGTCCATGATGATGGCGACGTGGTGCGGGATCGCAGCCTGGCGGACTTGGTGGAGGAGCCGACGTTCGTACGCCTGATACGCGGCGTCGCTGATGATCTTTGAAATGTCCGTTGGCATCGACGGATGCTCACGAGCGGGCCCGACCTATTTATCCATTCGCGGCCCCAACACCGGGAGGGACGGCGGTCCGGCCGGGCGTCCGTACCGACGTGCAATCGGTCCGGCGGACTCACCCGCAAACCTTTAAGTATCGTCCTCAATTGGTCCATCCAGTTCTTCATCCGACAGCGTGGTTTAGTGGCCTTATCGATGAAATTGAGTGAGTATCAGGACCTTTACGCAAAGCTCTCGACGGCGGAAGACATCGATTTTCTGGCGGAGAATTTCGGACACGACAAGGAGTTACTCCTGGTCATCTATACGCAACGAATCGTCCGCGAGACGACGAAGAAGTTCTATCGCGTGAAGGCGCAGGCTCGCCGACTCGCCTTCATGTGGCAGAACGGGTCGAGCCTCCTGGAAATCGCTCGCAAGTTCGAGTTCCCGCCGATCTTGACCGCCTTGATGGTCCTCGAGCAGCGGAAGATCTCGCGGAAGCAGTTCTGGAAGATGATCAACGAGCTGGACAGCGTGAAAGACCGTCGCCTGCGTCGAGAACTCGACGACGTGAACCGCGCGGACATCGTGTACTCCCCGGAGGGCAGCGCCCGCCAGTATGCCCGCGGTCGGTGGGGTGAGGCGAAGCTCCACACGTGGCTCGACGCCCGCAGCCTTCAGTACGAGACGGAGAAGGACCTTCGGGCGAAATACGACAAGACGCCCGACATCCTGCTGCACAA
>VBLV01000135.1 GCA_005879045.1 Methanobacteriota archaeon
ATCAACATGCGGGGATTCCGCTGGAACCTGGACGACCTCGACGTCCTCGATGCGAACTCCGATATCCGACGGTTCGAGCCCACGCCGATCCTCGAGATCTCCACGGAGGAGGAGCCCGCGAAGATGCGAGCAATCGGGGAGCGGATTCGGAAGACGCCGGACTTCGAGAGCAAGGAAGTCACGGTCCACTCGTTGCAGCAACTGCTCAAGAATCTGTTCCTGAAGAGAAACTACGAGCGCGTCGTGATCGATTCGATGACGGCGCTGAAATATTTCTGCATGCGCGAGTTCGAGGAGACTGTGACGACACAATCGTTCATGCGATACCTCGCGGAGTCGAAGGTGACTTCGCTGCTCACCCTCGAGCTGCCGGAAGAAGGCGAAGTCCCTCCGGAGGCGTTCCTGGCCCGCGGGGAGCTCCGCCTCCACAAACTCCGGGACGAGACCGGAATCAAGCGCTTCCTGTCCGTCGAGAAGTACAAAGGCTCGTCCCACGACGAGTCCGTGTATCCGTTCGAGATCACGAACGCCGGGATCGTGATCAACATGGCCCCGATGGCTGCGACGGCCCACTGAGGCCCCTTTTCCGTGGCAGCCCTTCGGCGGATGTCAACGCGGCGTTTGTCAGACATATGTATGACTACTTTTAAATAGGGCAAGATGGATTCGTCCGGCCGTCAGTCTCCATCGGGATGGGATGGCACAATGAAATCACTTCTCAACGAAGCCCTGGCCCGGCACCAGGAAGCCGAGGCGAAGGAAGAGCGCGAGTCCGAGAAAGCCAAGGCCGTGGAAAAGAAGAAGAACGGCGACGACGAAGAGATCGAAAAGATCGTCGAGTCGATCAATGTCTCGATCAAGATCGTCGGCTGCGGCGGGGGCGGATCGAACACGATCAACCGATGCAGCGAGGCCGGGATCACGGGCGCGCAGCTGGCCGCCGTGAACACGGACGCCAAGCACCTGCTCTCCGTCCACGCGCCGAAGAAGATCCTCATCGGCAAGCGCCTCACGAAAGGCCTCGGTGCCGGCGCGCTCCCGGAGGTCGGCGAACAGGCCGCCCACGAGAACGAGGAAGAGATTCGAGACTTCCTCCGCGGCTCCCACGTCGTGTTCATCACCGCGGGCATGGGCGGCGGGACCGGGACCGGCTCCGCACAGTACGTCGCCCGCGTCGCGAAAGAGGAGGGCGCCCTCACGATGGGCGTCGTCACGATGCCGTTCAAGTCCGAAGGCCGCATCCGGATGGAGAACGCGGAGGCCGGCCTCGACAAGCTCCGCAAGTTCAGCGACACGACGATCGTCATCTACAACGACAAGCTCCTCGAGCTCGTGCCCCGCCTGCCGATCAACGCCGCGTTCAAGGTCGCGGACGAGATCCTCATGCAGTCGATCAAGGGCATGACGGAGATCATCACGAAGCCCGGCCTCGTGAACCTGGATTACGCGGACCTCATGACGATCATGAAGGGCGGCGGCGTCGCAATGATCGGGATCGGCGAGAGCGAGGAAGAGCGGGACCGGATCGACTACGCGATCAACGAGGCCCTGGAATCCCCGTTGCTCGGTGAGGTCGACCTGACCCATGCGCGCGGGGCGCTCGTGCGCGTCGTCGGCGGGCCGGACCTGACGGTGTCCGAGGCGGAGAAGGCCGCGGAGATCGTGGGCCAGAAGATCAACCCGCAGGCGCGGATCATCTGGGGCTGTTCCGTCGAGGACGACCTGCAGAACACGGTTCGCGTGCTCCTTGTAATCACGGGCGTCAAGTCGAAGTCGCTCCTCGGCAAGGACGTGTACACGGGCCTCGTGAAGTCGTCCGCCGAAGTGGACGAAGTACGCTGACCTCCTCCTCTTTTTACCCGAACCTTTTTCCATTTCTCCCCCATCGCCGAGCGTGAGCACGCGCCGCCCGCGGTATCGGTACATCGCGTTCCGAGTCGACGCTTCACGGCCGTTCCGACGCGAAGAGGTGCTGGAGGCCCTACGGACGACGACGCCGCGACTTTGGCTCGTCGACTTCGCGGGGACGTTGGGTCTCGCCCGGACCACCCATCTCGATAAGGACGCTGCGATCCATGCGCTCAACGACATCGGTGCCATCGGCGGAGAAACGGTCCGCGTGACGACGGTCGGCACATCGGGAACGATTCGCGCGGCGACTCGAAAATACTTGGACCGCGCCGACAGCGCTCGCCGCGACACCAAAAAGAACCCTTATAAGTGACCGCTTGATTAGCGGCCCGAGGTTTATCATATGCAGCCGGGCCAGATGGCGTACGACCGCGCGATTACGGTCTTCAGCCCAGACGGCCGCCTGTTCCAGGTGGAATACGCTCGCGTGGCGGTCACGCGGGGCAACACCACCGTGGGCCTGAAGTTCAAGAACGGCATCGTGCTGATGGCCGACAAGAAGATCGGATCGCGGCTCGTCGAAACCTCGTCGATTGAGAAGATCTTTCAGATTGACGAGCACGTCGGAGCGGCGACCTCCGGCCTCGTGGCCGATGCGCGGGTCCTCGTGGACTATGCCCGGCTCGTCGCGCAAATCAACAAGGTCACGTACAGCGAGAAGATTGGGGTCGACCTCCTCGTCAAGCGGATTTGCGATTACAAGCAGAACTACACCCAATACGGCGGCGTGCGTCCGTTCGGGACGGCGCTGCTCGTCGCGGGCGTGGACGACCTCGGGACCCATCTGTTCGAGACGGACCCCAGCGGCGCCCTCGTGTCGTATAAGGCCGGGAGTATCGGCCAGGGTCGCCAAGCGGTCATGGAACTCCTCGAGGAGAAGTACAAGGAGAACATGGCCCAGGACGACGCGATGATCCTCGGACTGCAGGGCCTCCAGAAGGCCGCCGAAGGCGAGAAGCTCGACGCCCGCGCGATCGAGGTCGGCCTGATCGTCGAGGGGGAGAAGTTCCGACGGCTCTCGGAGGCCGAAGTCGGTCAGTATCTCACGCGGATCCCGACGGCGTCTTAGGCGAGCGAGGTCATGCCTAAAGAGCTCCGATCGGACCGTCGCGACGATATCTTCAAGGAATATGTGATTGCCCGCATCGAGAAGGCGGGCGAGAAGTTCGAGGTCCTCGTGAAGCCGGACGCGGTCCAGCGGATCCGGGACGGCAAAGAGGTCGATCTCCTTCGCGAGCTCGCCATCGACGAGATTTTCAAGGATGCGCACAAGGGCTCGAAAGCGTCCGAGGAGAAGATGATGGAGTTCTTCGGGACCACGGAGCCCCTCGCGGTCGCCAAGCAGATCGTCCAGCGCGGCGAGATTCAGCTGACGACCGAGCAGCGCCGCCAGATGTTGGAGGCGAAGCGCAAACAGATCGTGCAGTACATTGCCGCGAACGCGATCAACCCCCAGACGGCGGCGCCCCA
>VBLV01000136.1:0-3930 GCA_005879045.1 Methanobacteriota archaeon
CTCTCCGCGATCAATATCTTGTGGCCCGCCTCCGGGGACCGGAGGACGAGGCGTTCCGACGGCATGCACACCGCCTCAGGACCGCTCGTCGAGGGGAACGTACACGAGGTCTTTCGGGCCCACGTACCAGTCGAGCGGCCTCAGGAGGCGATTGTCCTCCCAGTACTCGATGACCTGGGCCGTCCATCCGGCGATCCGCGCGATCGCGAAGACCGGGGTCAAAAGGTCCGTCGGAATTCCGAGGCCGCGGAAGACCAGACCGGCGTAGAAGTCCACGTTCGGATAGATGTGTTTGGAGGCGAGCTGTCGCACGACGGTGTCCTCGATCGCGGTCGCGATCCGGTAACCCGTGTCGTCACCACTGATTTCCGCGAGGCGGCGGGCGTAGTCCTTGAGGATGAGGGCCCGAGGGTCGTACGTCTTGTAGACGCGATGGCCGAACCCGAAGACCTTCTCTTTGTTCCGCAAGGTGTTCAGGACGAACTCCTCCGCCGCCTCCGGTCGGCCGATCCGCTCGATCGTGTTGAGGGACGCCTCGATCGCGCCGCCATGGAGGGGCCCCTTGAGCGTCGAGATCGCGGCGGTGATTGTGCTGTGGAGATCGGCGAGGGTCGACGCGGCGACCGTCGCGGCGAACGTGGACGCGTTCATCGCATGGTCCGCGTAGAGAATCATGGCCACGTCCATCATCCGCGCGTGGTCGGCATCGGGCCTCCGGCCCGTCATCATCCGAAGGAAATCTTCCGCGTGGCCGAGCTTTGGATCGGGACGCACGATACGTTGGCCCTTTCGGATTCGCTCGTGCGTGGCCACGATCGTCCCGAACTGGGCGACGAGTCGACGGGCTTTGCGCATGTTCGCGGCGCGCGTCATGTCGTCGCGTTCCGGATCGAAGCTGTACATGAACGAAACGGCGGTTCGGAGGACGTCCATCGGCGGAGCGTGCTCCGGCATCGAACGGAGCAGCCGCAAGACGGACGGCGGGAGGGTGCGCGCCGTGGCGAGGTCGGCCTTTGCCTTCTCGAGCTCTTCTCGATTCGGGAGATGTCCCTCGAGGAGCAGGAACACGGTCTCCTCGAACGTCGATTGTGCCGCCAGGTCTCGGATATCGTACCCGCGATAGAGGAGGCGCCCGCGTTGGCCGTCGACGAGACAGATCGACGTCTCCTTGACGTAGATGTCATCGAGGCCCTTGTCGATTCGGGGGCCGGCGAGGTCCGCCTTCAGGGGGGAGACCATGTCCGTCGCCTCAGGAACGGCTGCCCGTGAGGATGGGGGATGCTAAGCCCGGTGCAATATTAAAACTGAAGGTCGTACCGCGACGGACGAATCTCAGAGGGGAATCCGGAGGATGGCATCGGCCATCATCCCGGTCAGGACGAGGGCGAGGTAGATCCCGGAGAACTTGTAGCCCGCCCAGGCGGTCTCCGGGCTCGGGTGAGCAATGAACTTCGCGGTGAGGCCGAGGAGCACGACGCCCGAGACGATGGCGACCGCGAGGTATACGGCATCGAATACGGACGTGAAGAAGAATCCAATGCTCGCGATGGCCACGATCGCGGTGGAGCCGGCGATCGCCAACGCGGAGGTCCGCTCGCCCCACACGGCCGGGAGCATCGGGAGGCGCGCCCGCCGGTAGTCTTCGCGACTTCGGTACGCGAGGGCCCAGAAGTGTCCAGGCGTCCAGAGGAAGACCAAGAGGGCGATGAGGACCGCCTGCAGGCTGATCGAATTCGCCACAGCCGCCGACCCAGCGAGCGCGGGGCACGAACCCGCGAATCCGCCGATGACGATGTTGCTCACGTGGGTCCGCTTGAGTCCGACCGTGTAGACGCCAATGTAGACGGCATAGCCGAGGCCGATCATCACGGCCGTCAAGGGGTTGATGCCGAGCCCCGCGATGGCGAGGCTCAGGATGAGCAATGCGACGCCAAACTCGAGGGCGTGGGCCGGCGGCTCAATTCGGTGCTGAGGCAACGGTCGGCTCCGGGTCCGATGCATGACCGAGTCGAGGTCTCGGTCCAGATAGTGGTTCGTCGCGCTCGCGCCCGCGGCCCCCAGGAGACCCGCGAGCATCAGGAGGCCGAACCGCCAGGCGTCCACCGCGGCCCCGCTCGTCGCAATATACCCGGCGGCCGCGACGAGCAGCAGGAGGGCATCGATCCGGAGCTTCATCAGTTGCGCATAGTCCGAGACCGACGCCATCGAGAATTCGCTCGCGCGCTAATCTCGCGGCGCTCTTAATCCTTTGTCGCTGCGCGCCGAACTCCGCGGCGTCTGCGTTGTTCTCGGGCCCGCTTGCGTTGGTACCAATCGCAATCGCGCCGGACGGGGCACTCGCCGCACCGAGGGTTGCGGGCTTTGCAGAGCGTACGGCCGTGGGCGATGATGGCGAGGTGCCAAGCCTTCCGCTTCTCGGGCGGGGTCCATCGCTCGAGGGCCGCCCGGATTGACTCGTAATCCGTTCGGCGGACGAGGTTCCACCTCCGAGCGATGCGGGCGATGTGCGTGTCGACCGGGAACGTCGGATGACCGGCGGCCATCGCGAGGACGACATCGGCGGTCTTCGGCCCGACACCGGGAAGGGCCATCAGTTCCTCCCGCGCGGGCTTCGTTGGCAACGCCAAAATCCGTTCGAGGCGATTCCCGCCCTCGTCGTCGAGGGCTCTCGCGACGCCGCGGATTCGCGGTGCCTTCTGCGTCGCAAGACCCGCATGCCAGATCGCCTTTGCGATCTCCCGGTCCGGTGTGTCGGCGAGTCGTTGCGGGGTGATCGCGCCGACCTTCGCGCGCAGGTCGTTCAGGCCGCGGCGCTCGTTGGCGACCGTCGTGCTCTGGGACAGGATGGTCGAGATCAAGATCTCGAACGGGGTCATCCCGCGACTCCAGTCCTGCACCGGGTAGCGGGACTCGAGGATTCGCATCGTGCGGGTGAAGGCCCGGCGGTCCACGCCTCGGAAAGGTCGATGGGAGAAAAAGATGTGTCAGCCGCTCACGAAGGAGCGGACCATCGTGATCACGTTGCGCGGTCGTTCGCGCAGCCGCCGGGTGAAGTAGGGGAGCCAATTCGGCCCGTACGGGATGTACTCCGCGACCTGGTGTCCGGCCCGGACGAGATCGACCTTGAGCGGATCGCGGACTCCCTGCAACATGGCGAACTCGAACGGAGTGGGGTGCGCCTTCGCCAAGGCGAGCGCCCGGTCGATCATTCGCCCGTCGTGGCTCCCGACCGCAAAGTGACGGGCCCTCGCGAACAGCATCTCGAGGTGCGCGAGATACGCCCGGTCGATTTCCGACCGGGTCCGGTAGGCGATGTCCGACGTCTCCTTGTAGGCGCCCTTCACCAGGCGGACGCGGGCACCCTCCCGGATGAGCCGGTCGAGGTCCTCCGCCGTCCGTTTGAGGTTTGCCTGCAGGCAGATCCCGACGCGGTCGTATCGAGCCAGGAGCTGCTCACCGATCCAGATCGTGTCGTCCGTCGTGTTCGCACTTTCCATGTCGAGCCACAAGACCCGACCGGTCGCTCTCGTCGCTTCGAGGACCGGGATCATCTCGGACAGCGCGTACGCTCGATCGATCAAGACTCCGAACTGGGTCGGCTTGAGGCTCACCTCCCCGCGGATGCCCTCGGCCTGCATGGCCGCGACCAGGCTGAGGTATTCGCGGCGCGTCGCCTCGACCGGTGCTTTCTCGCGGTAGTGCTCCCCGAGATGGTTCACGAGGGCGTCGATCCCGCGGGCGTTCGCCTCTCTCGCCACGCGGAGCGCATCCGCCATCGTCTCCCCGGCGACCCATTGTCGGGCAAACCGGGTGACGAGCCCCATCGGTCGGCGCGAACCCCGCCGCGGACTCAAATAAGTTCCGAACCGACTAGGAACGAGCGGCTCACACCGGTTGCTGGCAGGCCATGCAGAACTGGACGAACTCGGG